>DASPHQ010000646.1:0-5344 GCA_035629595.1 Urbifossiella sp.
GACGACCACCGACGGCCTGTTGCAGCAGATTCTGGGCGTGGTTCAGGCGCAGCTCAGCATCGAGGTGCAGCGGGGAAATGTGTTCCCGGAACTGCCGCGGCCGCGCCTCATGCAACTCCCGGGGGAATAACCCATGCCGAGTAACGACCTGACCGACCCGGCCGCGGCGTCCCGGGCCTGGGCCGTCGAGCACTTCGAGGAGACGACGGGCCGCGACCTGAGCCGCGACCTGGACGGCGAGGCGAAGGCCACCCGCACGTTCGAGGTGTACACCTCGTCGCCGACCGTGCCGGCGGACACGGTCCGCAAGTTCGACCAGCTCGTCACCCCGTTCCCGGCCGGGACGCCCGGGGCGGAGTTCAACGGCAACCAGTACCGCCGGGTGCCGCGGCCCGGTGACAAGTACGTCGAGCTCAACCACGCCTGGAGCGACGCACGGGTCAGCGACCACGTCGTCTGCGTGGACGTGCAGGTCCGCCAGGACGCCGCCGACCCCCGCAAGTGGTCCGTCTCGGCACAGTACGCCGGCACGGACGACCCGCTCGCCCAGCCCCACGAAGTGGACTGGGACGAGGTGCCGTACCAGGAGGCGCTGCTCGAAGAGGTGGAGGCACTCCCGCCGAACGAACTGCCGCGGCCGATCGTCAACGGGGCCGGGGACCTGTTCGCAGAAGGCGTAATGACTGACGCGGACCGACTCACGGTCACCATCGTGAAGAACGTGCTGAACTACAGCCCGGTGGAGATGCGCCAGTACCGAAACACCACCAACGCCGAGTCCGTGTTCGCCTCGCAACACCCGCCCGGGTTTCCTGCCGGCCAGGCCAAGCTGAAGATCAAGGCGAAGCGGATGCGCCGGAGTGGGAACACGGACTTCTACTGGCGCGTCACGGCGGTGGTGGAGATTGACGAGCGGGGTTGGGACGCGAGGGTCCGGGACGTGGGCTGGCACTACCTGGACCCGGAATCGGGGCAGAAGCGATCCATCGCCATGCACCCGCGGTACTTCGTGGGCGGCGCACACCCGCCCGCGACGCCTCAGCCGCTCGGGCCGGAGGGAACGCTCCTGGACCCGGACGATCCGCTTCCCCCGCCGCTGCAATTCCGGCGGTACAAGCGGAAGAGCTGGGGGGCGCTGGCCTGGCTCCTGAACTACTGACGGCGAGGCTCAAGAACGAAGCCGGGCGGTACGCCGCCCGGCTTCGTCGTTTCCCGGGGGCGTGAATGACTGACACCGGGGTGTCACTGACGCCGTCCAGCGCGGCCCGGGTCGGCCGGGCGACCGACCGCGTCGAGCGCACCACCCGCGAGCGGCACAACGTCACCCGTGATACGGCCTTCCCCCGGCCGATCTTCACGCCCACTGTCGTCCTGGTGGCCGAGGTCACCGGCCCCAAGTCTCTCGGCAGCGGCCTCCACCCGGCTCGGCTCCACCAGGCCGACAGCACGGCGGCGCCGATCGAGTGGCAGGCGGTCACCGGCGACTACCACGTCCTGCCGATGCCGGGTCAGACGCTCGCGGAGGGGGCGAAGGGGGTGGCCCTCCTGGTCGGCGTTCACGAGGGCGCCCCGGTGTACTCGCTCGGCGGGCCGGCCTCGGGCATCTGCCGCGAGACGCTGGCGAAGCTCCTCCCCACGTCCCGTGTTACGTTTGCCGTTCAGGAGGGTCACGGCTGGTGTGCCGAGATCGCAGCCAAGTCGATCGCCGGCTGGCGCCCCGACCCGGACGTTGAAAAGTGGTACTCGCTCGGCACGTTCCCGACGAAGCTGGGCGACACCTCGCTCACCTACCTGTTCGATGACAACACCGGTGCCCCGGTCGTGCTCCTCACCGCCACGACGGGCGAGGGGAGCGGGGCGACGACGGTCATCAAGCCGCTCACTTACATCGGGTGCGCCGACGGGTGCCCGGAGTTCGAGGCCCGTCCGCTGCTGTGGTGCGACTCCCGGCCCGTCACCGACTGCGACCAGTGCCCCGGCGGCGCCCCGCGCCGCTACCGGACCACGCTCGCCGGTGGGACCGGCGGGTACGCCGTTTTGAACGGCGAGCACACGTTCGAGCACGACGCGGGGTGCGCGTGGCTCCTCACGACGCCGGGGTTCATCGGGTCGGCGCAGTGGGTGGACCAGGGCGGCGGCGAGCGGCAACTCCAGACGCAGATCGGTCACGTCGCAAGCAGTGCGTTCGTGTCGTGGAGCGGGCCGTTTGTGTCAACGTCCGCCGACTGCTGCGCGGCGGTCGCGGGCACTGAGTACGCGGACTTCGATCCGGGCAGCGGCGGCGCGGGTGACACGCCGGCCCTGCCGACAGTCGCCGCCGTCGGGCCGTGCGTGAGCGAGCGGTGCGGGGACAACACGTTCCGCGTCCGGGTCTGCTGCAAGGCCCACACGAAGTACACCGGGTGCGACGCGCTGCCCGACTACAGCGGCGCGTGGTGCATCACGGGGACCAGCGGGTACACCGGGGCGGAGAGTGGCGGGGAGTTGTCCGGGAACTACGGGCCGGACTTCTACATCGGACCGGGGCTGTTCCGAGACACCGGCCTCCCGGTGAATAACCCGCCCGACGATGAGCACGACGACCGGTGCGGGTTCGACCTCTGGAACAAGACCGACCCGGTTCTCATCGCGGCCTTCAACGCGGTCGGGTTGTACAGCTCGGACCTGGAACGGGCGATCGTCTACTACGAGCCGGACGCCGAGGACGGGGCCGGCGCGTGGGTTCTGGCGGTGCTCTACTACGACGGGTTTAGCGGCTTCACCATCACCACGATCGCCGCCGCCGCGAACGACCCCGACCCGACCGACGACCCGTTCGAGATCGTGTTCCGGTGGGTGGCGGTCGGCGACCTGTACCACGAGCTGCGCATCACCCCGGGGCCGTGCGGGGACGAGGAGGACGAGGGCGGGGAGGACGGCCCGCTTGACGCGATCTGTTGTGCGGGTGAAGGCGAAGCCCTCGCCGGCGACCCGCCACCGTCGATCCGCGTCACGGTGGCGGACGGCCCGAACGCCGGCCCGCATGACCTCCCATTCAATCCCACCACCGGCGGGTGGGACGACGGGGAAGACCCGGTCCGCTGGAATGCGAGCTGTGGCGAAGTCGTGGTCGAGGGCGTGCCCACGATGCAGTGGGCCTGCACCCTCGACGGGATCGGCCCGGCGATGACGAGCGCGGCGTGTTCGCCGTTCGGCGTCGTGTTTCCGGGGGACAACTATGGATCGACCCTCCCCGTAACGCTCTCGGTGTCCCCGTGAATACCTTCCGCCCGTGCCGCTGCGACAACGTCCGCCGCGGCGAGCCCTACGCCCGCGGCCGGGACTGCCCCCACTGCTGGCAGTTCCACCACCTCGAAGCCTTCAACCTGGCGTGGGGCGGGGACGGCACGGTGGTGCCAGTCGTCGCCCCGCCCGTTCCTGCGGTCCGCCGCGGCGTCGGCACTCACCTCAAACTCCTCCTCGCCGCTCTCGGGCTGGATGAATCCTCGTCGTGCTCGTGCGAGAGCTGGCGAGCCCGGATGGACGCCTGGGGGCCGGCCGAGTGCCGCGCTCGCCGCGCCGAGATCGAGGTTCACCTCCGGGCCGAGGCCCGGAAGGTCGGGTGGGGGGCGACGCTGAAGGCCGGGGCGAAGGCGATCGCCGCCGGCCTGGTGCTCAACCCGCTCGATCCGGCCCCCGGGCTGCTCGCCGAGGCCGTCCGCCGGGCCGAGGCCGAGGCGCCGCCGGCGGCCCCGCCACCGGCGACGAATGCCGATCCGTGGTTGTCGCCCGTCGTCGTCCCCGAGCCGCCACCGTACACCGGCGCCGGCGGCCGCCTGGCGCTGGTGACGATCGCCGCGAACGACAAGGGCCGGCAGCTGCTGGAGGTGTCCGGCCCGCTGATGGAGCGGTACGCCCGGCGGATCGGCGCCACCTTCGTCGTGCTCGACTGGCCCGGCCCGGCGGCGTGGCCGATGGGGTGCAAGTTCGCGCTGGGACCGGTCGTCGCCGCCTACGAGCGGACGATCTACGCCGACGCCGACGTGCTGTTCCGGCCGGGCTGCCTCGACCTGTTCGGGCAGGTGCCGCCGGACGCCGTGGGCGGGGTGGACGACTGGTGGAGTGTGGGAGTGATACATCTGCCCTTCCACGTCGAGTACCGGCGGTTCCTGGCGGCCATGGGCTTCGCCGTCCCCCCCGCGATGCCGTGGTATCTCAACACCGGCGTGCTGGTGCTACCGCGGGCCGCCGCCCCGCTCCTGGCCGTGCCCGACCGGCCCATCCCGCCGCTGTGGTGTAGCGAACAGCACCTCTGGAACGCCCGCTTTCAGGCGAGCGGGATACCCGTCCACGTCCTGCCGCCGCGGTGCAACTACCAGTGGTGGGCGAACGAGAAGGCCGGGTACTCGCCGCCGCCGGGTGCGGTCCTGCACTTCAGCGGCCCGACGGGCGCGGCGGAGAAACTGCCGCTGATGCTGGATTGGGTCGGCCGGGGCGTGGAACACGAGCCCGACCTGGCGATTCCTGATCCCGCGGCGGTCGCCGCAGATACTGAGCCCGAGCCCGAACCGCTGCCGGTCGTTGATCCGACATTCGACCCCTGCGACCCGCCCCCGATCGGCCGCATCGCCCTCCGCCGCGGCATGACCCGCGAGGTGCTTCTGGTCGGCCCGTGGGCGGTCAAGGTGCCGACGCTGCGGAGTTGGCGGTTGTTCGTGGAGGGGGTGCTGGCGAACCTCAACGAGCGCCGCCGGTCGGGGCTCGACCCGCGGCTCTGCCCGGTGCTGTTCGCCCTCTGGGGCGGGTTGCTGCTCGTGATGCGGCGGGCCGAACCGCTTCACCCGGACATCGACCTGCCCACCGACTTCGGCGCGCTCCCGGTGGGCGAGCCGTTCCCCCCGGTGCCGCTGCCGGACGTGGGGCCGCGGAACCTGGGTCGGCTCGACGGTCGGCCCGTCATCGTTGACTACGGGTGGTGAACCGTGAGCAAGCCGAGCCTGCTGGTGATGGACACGCTGTCCGACCGCCGCGACATCTGGCACCTGCTGAACCGGCTTCCGCCGAAGGGGCGGGTGCAGTTCGTCGGGTGGTGCGCCGACCGGATCACGACGAACGCCGGGATGCGGCCCGTGCCGCGCTACGACCGCGAGCTGCTCGACCTGGCCTACCGGGACAACTCCGCGGACCTGCGCGTCACGAACGCGGCGTACGCGGACCTGCTCAACCTGTCGGCACAGTGGGGTCTCGACCTGGCCGCCGCCTCCGTCGAGCTCGAGCAGTGGGTCAGGCGGAAGCCCTGACCTCCGCCGCCGCCCGCTTCCGCTTCTTGTGCGCCTGGATGCGTGCCCGCTCGCACACCTTGCAG
>DASPHQ010000647.1:0-2535 GCA_035629595.1 Urbifossiella sp.
GACTGGGACGACCTCGTTGCCGTCGTCGAATTCCTGCCCGGCGAGGCGTCGTTCCCGTTGGCGTTCGCCACCCTGCTCCACCGCGCCGGCCGGGCCACGGCCGAAGCCATCGCCGACCGACTCCGACTGTCGAACGTTGAAAAGGCGCGCGTCGCCTGGCTCGTCCAGTGCCACGCGGACCTGATCGACGCGCCGGCGATGCGGCCGGGCCGGCTCAACCCGATTCTCGTTCACCCCGGCATCGGAGAATTGCTGGCACTACACCGAGCCATCGCCCTGGCCGAGGGCCGTGTCGTGAAGCACGTCGAGTTCTGCGAGCGGGTGCTGCGGGACACGCCGCGCGAGGAACTCGACCCACCGCCGCTCCTCACCGGCAACGACCTGAAAGCGTTGGGCATGAAGCCCGGCCCGGACTTCAAGCGGCTTCTCGACGCCGTCCGCGAGGCGCAGCTGGACGGGGAGCTTCGGACGCGGGACGACGCGCTGGCGCGGGTTCGGGCACTGTCACCCGCGCCTGGGTGACGGCCGCCGTCGGCCGCGCCGCCCACACCACCTCGGTCCACCAGAAGCCGACCAGCGTGCGAAACGTCCGCGGCACCTCCCACAGTGACACCTTGCTGTCACCGCCGGCCCGCGGGCGGTGCGTCACCGGCCGTTCGGCCACCGTGAGGCCGAGCCGGCGGGCGCGCGTCAGCATCTCCGAGTTCACGAAGAACCCGCGGCTCTCAGGGAACAACTGCGCCAGCGCCGACCTGCGGAACACCTTGAGGGCGCAGTCCACGTCGCGGACGCCGGTGCCGAGCAGGATGCGCGTCAGCAGGTTGTAGCCGCGCGACAGGAAGCGCCGCCGCCACGGATCTTTCCGGTCGGCGCGGTAGCCGGCGACGATGTCGTGGTCCGCGGCCAGCGCGGTGAGGTTGGCCAGTTCCGACAGGTCGAACTGGCAGTCGGCGTCGGTGAAGGCGACGAGCGGGAAGCGGGCCGCCTCGAAGCCGGTGCGGAGGGCGGCGCCGTAGCCGCGGTTCGTGGCGTGGCGCAGCAGTCGGGTGTGCGGAGCGGCCGGGATGCGGCGCTGAACTACGTCGGCGGTGTCATCGGTGCTGCCGTCGTCAACGACGATGATCTCGAAGGCGGCGAAGCGGGCGGCGAGCGCGGCTTCGGCCTCGGCGACAGCGCGGCCGATGACCGCCGCTTCGTTGTAGGCGGGGAGGACGAGGCTGATGCGGAGGGGTGCGTCCATGCTCGCCCGCAGTAAGGGGTTGGGCGGCGGGACTGTACCCACGGTGGGGTCGCATTGCAACGCCGCAAGCGGCGGCCGCGGAAATCGCACTTGTCCGGGGCGGTCTCCTGCGTACAAATAGGAGTAGCGTGCTGCTGATTCCCCCGACCCTACTACCAGGAGGGCGAGCCATGACGCTCCTGAGCCGCAAAGCGGACTACGCCCTCTTGATCCTCTCGTACCTTTACGGGAAGCCGGTCGGCGGCAACGCCCGCAGCATCGCCGAGACGTTCCACCTGAGCCGCCCGTTCGTAGCCAACATTCTCAAAGAGCTGTGCCAGAAAGGGTTTGTGACGAGCCACCGCGGCGTCAAAGGCGGCTACTCCCTGGCCCGCCCGGCGAACTCCATCAGCCTCGCTGAACTGCTGGAAACCGTCGAGGACGGCTTCCGCCTGACCGCGTGTAGCCCGTCGCAGAACGCCGGTGCCGACGCCTGTTCCCTGACCGACGTTTGCACGATCCACGGCCCGATGGCCGAGGTTCACAACCGGCTCGTCGGCGTCCTCCGCGGGGTGACGCTGGCCGAGCTGTTCGACCCGGCGATGCCGAAGCCGACCGCCTACCCCGCGCTGCCGGTGCTGTCCGGCGGCTGCTGCGGGAGCGCCCGGCCGCTCGGCTCCCCGGCCTGAATCACCCATAGGATGCGACCGATGTCGACGCTCCCGATCTACATGGACAACAACTCGACGACGCGGTGCGACCCGCGCGTCGTCGAGGCCATGCTGCCGTACTTCACCGAGAAGTTCGGCAACGCCGCCAGCCGCAGCCACGCCTACGGGTGGGAGGCCGAGAGCGCCGTCGAGGAGAGCCGCGACCAGATCGCCGCGATCATCGGGGCGTCGCCGAAGGAAGTGATCTTCACCAGCGGCGCCACCGAGGCGAACAACCTGGCGATCAAGGGCGTCGCCGCGATGTACAAGAAGAAGGGGAACCACGTCGTCACGCAGGCGACCGAGCACAAGGCCGTGCTCGACACCTGCAAGCGGCTCGAGCGCGACGGGTTCCGGGTGACGTACCTCCCCGTGGACAAGTTCGGCCAGGTCCACGCCGAGCAGGTGCGGGAGGCGCTGACCGACCAGACGATCCTCGTCTCGGTCATGGCCGCGAACAACGAGATCGGCACGGTCCAGCCGATCAAGGCGATCGGGGCGCTGTGCAAGGAGAAGGGCGTCCTGTTCCACACCGACGGCGTGCAGGCGGTCGGCAAGCTGCCCGTCGACGTCGAGGACATGGGCATCGACCTGATGAGCATGACA
>DASPHQ010000648.1:0-4198 GCA_035629595.1 Urbifossiella sp.
CGCATCGACGAGAAGCACGAGTTCGCCCAGGAAAAGGGGGCCGTCGTCGCCGAGCTGGCCGGCGGCGAGGACCAGCCGTGGGGGCTGGAGTTCAAGCGCGTCCTCACCCTGCTCTACCCGCCGGGCTCGCCGTACCACCACCCCGTCATCGGCACCGAGGCCCACGTCCGCGGCGCCACCGCGGAGGTCATCCGGCGGCACTACGACAAGTGGTACCACCCCAACAACGCCAGCCTCGTCATCGTCGGCGGGTTCGACCCGGCGAAGGCCGAGCCGCTGGTCCGCGAGCTGTTCGGCAACATTCCGCGGCAGGACCTACCGGCCCGCAAGCCGGCCGTCGCCCGCCCGGCGCGCACGGAGCCGGCGCGGCTCGAGTTCGTCTCCAAGTTCGACGTGCCGCGGCTGCTGATGGGGTTCAACACCACGACCGTGCTCGACGCCGACGACGCCGCGCTCGACGTGCTCAGCAGCGTGCTGTCCGACGGCAAGACGAGCCGGCTGTACAAGAAGCTGGTGGAGGACGAGCGGATCGCCGCCGAGGTGGACACCGGCAACTACACCGGCAAGCTCCCCGGGTGGTTCGCGGTGAACGTCGAGCTGCTACAGGGGAAGGACCGCCCCAAGACGGAAGCGCTCGTCTTCGCCGAGATGGAGCGGCTGACGAAGGAGCCGATCACCGACGCCGAGCTGAGCCGGGCGCGGCGGAAGATTCTCGCCGGGTTCGTGTTCGGCCGCGAGAGCGTCCACAGCATCGCCGACACCATCGCCCGCGCCAGCGTCTACACCGACGGCGGCGACGCGGTCGCGTTCTACCAGACGTACCTGAACCGCGTCGCGGCCCTCACCCCGGCCGACCTGCAGAGGGTCGCGGCCAAGTACTTCGCCCGCAACAACGCGTCGATCGTGTGGTCGGTTCCGCCGGCCGAGGACAAGAAGGGTGCCGCGCCCGCGGCCCGGCCGGCACTCGCGCGCCACGCCCGCACCGCGGACGCGCCGGGCGGCGGCGGCTTCTCGCTGACCGCGGCCAAAAAGACCGTCCTGCCGAACGGCCTGACGCTGATTCTGCTGGAGGACCACCGCCTGCCGATGGTGGTGGCCCGCGCCGCGGTGAAGGACGTGACGCTCCGCGAGCCGGCCGACAAGGCGGGCGTCGCCACCCTCGCCGGCGACCTGTTGGAGGAGGGTGCGGGGAACCTCACCGGCGAGCAGATCGCCACGCTGATCGCCGACACCGGCGGCCGGCTGAGCTTCGACTCCGACGGCGCGACGATGAAGATGCTCGCCCCCGACGCCGACCTCGGCCTGAAGCTGATGTTCGAGTGCCTGACGAAGCCGACCTTCCCGCAGGACGCCTTCGACCGGCAGAAGGAGAATCAGCTCTCGACCATCGCCGACAGCGAGACGCAGCCGCGGTCGAAGGCCCGCCAACTGTTCAACAAGCTCGTCTACGCCGACCACCCGTTCGGCCGGCCGGTCCTCGGCACGAAAAAGACCGTCGAGAAGCTGACGCCGGCCGACGTGAAGGCATTCCACGCCGCGACGTTCGCCCCGAACGCGACGATCGTCGTGGTCGCTGGCGACTTCAAGGCCGACGACATGACGAAGCGCGTGGAGGCGCTGACGAAGGACTGGAAGAGGGTGGACCTGGGCGCCGTCGGGGCCGCGGTCCCGGCGAAGGGCGAGGCCGTGACCGAGCGGATCGTCTCGGACAAGACGGCGGCGCAGGTTCACGTCTACATCGGGCACATCGGCGTGACGCGGCAGCACCCGGACTACTACAAGCTGCTGGTGATGGACAACGTGCTCGGCGTCGGGCCGGGGTTCACCGACCGGCTGTCGAGCACGCTGCGCGACCGGCAGGGGCTGGCGTACACGGTCAACGCCAGCATCGCCAACTCGGCGGGGAACCAGCCGGGCACGTTCACCGGCTACATCGGCACCTTCGCCGACAAGTTCGTCCTCGTCCGCGACAGCTTCGTCAAGGAGGTCGTGCGCATCCGCGACGAGGCGCCGACGGCGCAGGAGGTGGACGACGCCAAGAAGTACCTGCTGGGGAACCTGCCGTTCCGGTTCGGCACCCTGTCCGGCGTCGCGGGGCAGCTGCTCGCCGCGGAGCAGTACGGGTTGGGGTTCGACTTCCTGGAGCGGTACCGCAACGAGGTCGAGGCGGTGACCGCGGCCGACGTGCAGGCGGTGGCTCGGCGGCACCTCGACCCGCGTGCGCTGACGATCGTTGCAGTCGGGCCGATCGACGCGGCCGGGGCGCCGCTGGCGGCGCCGAAGAAGAAGTAGTCGCGACGGCGAGCCGACCGCCGTGAGGCGGCGGGTGAAGTTCCTATCACCCGCCGCCTCACGGCGGTCGGCTCGCCGGGGTTGTCGCCCGAACCCCCGCTCCCAACTGCTCGTAGAATGGGTGCGCCACCCCTCGCCCCGTTCGGGACCGTCGTCCATGAAGTCCGCTCTAAAGGTACTCCTGCCGCTCGGGCTGCTGCTGGGCGTCGTGTTCGCGGTCACCGTGTTCACCCGCTACGTCCCGCAGGACGACCCGAAGAACGACAAGAAGGCCGACGCCACCGCGTCTGGCCAGGGGCTCGAGTTCTTCAACGCCACCCGCAAGTACGACGGGGCGACGTTTCCGGAGCTGTTCGCGCCCGACAGCCGGGTGAGCCTCCAGGACGTGGCGTTCACCGGATTCTTCGAGCCGAGCGAGACCGTCCACGCCACGCAGTTCTGGTTCCGGTCGCGGAACCCCGGCAAGGTCACACTTCGGCTCGCCTGGACCAGTTGCTCGGCGTGTAGCGGCGCGCGCGTCGCCCCCATCCCGGCGGACGCCGCCCGCGCCCTGCTTCAAATGTCGGCCGTCTCACTGCTGCCGCTCGGGCCGGTCGCCGGGTGCCCGACCGGCATGGCCGGGGTCGGGGCGTTCCTCACCAAAAACCTCCCCTGGCAGGCGCACACCTTCCAGGAAAGGGCCGGGGTGGTGTACGAGATTCCGCCGGCGCCGGCGGCGGACCCGTGGAACCCCGGGTGGGGGATTCTCGAACTCAACTTCAAGGCCCGCGCCAACCGCCGCGACCCGCTCGGCGCCAAGTTCGTCACCCTCGACGAACAGGAAAACCGGGTCGGGATGGACTCGTTCACCATCGACTTCGTGTCGGCCCACGCGGCGGACCTGGATAAATCCGCGATCGAGGTGGGCGAGTTGGCCGATAACAGCACCGCCCAGGCACACGTGGTCACGGTCTGGTCGTCCACCCGCGCGCCGGGCGAGTTGCCGGGGCTGAGCGCCCGGGTGATGAACCCCACCGGCGGCGAGGTCGGGCCGTTCGTGACCGCCGGCGCCCCGCAACCGGTGCCGGCCGCCGAGCTGCCGGCGCTGGCCGCCGAGTTCACGGCGATGGCCAAGCAGCCGATCCGGGTGCGGTCGGCGTACCGCATCCCGGTCACGGTCGTCAGCAAGGTCGGCGACCTCCGCCCGGACATCGGCCGGCTCGACCGCGAGCTGTGGGTCGATCTCGGCGTCCCCGGCACCGACCCGATGAAGGTGATGATCCGGGCCGCGGTGACCGGCCCGGTCACCCTCGCCGGCGGGGCGACCGAGCTGAACGTCGGCTCGTTCAAGCACCAGAGCGGGGCGTCCGAGTCGGTGACGCTGACGACCGACCGGGCGGACGCGGTACTGGAAGTGGTCGCCGGGGCGGCCCGCCCGGAGTTCCTGGAAGTGTCGCTGAAGAAGCAGCCGGACGCGGGGTCGCGCGGGCAGTGGCAGCTGACCGTGCGGGTGCCGCCGAACCGGGTGCAGGGCGAGCTGACCGACGGGCTGGTGGTGCTGGAGTTGAAGGGGGCGAATCCCCAGCGCATCCGCATCCCGGTCCGCGGCCGCGGGGTGTTGTAGGCGGGCGAGCCCGCGGGCAGGACGCAAAGGGGACGGCGATGCTCCACGGCACCGACAACCGGATCGGCGGGCGGCTCGCCGGCCTCCTGGCGCTGGCCGCCCTCGTCGCCGGGCTGGTCTACGACGGCTTCGCCCAGCCCCCGGCCGTACAACCCCCTCCCCCGCCCGAGCCGGGGTCGTGGCCGAGCGTCGGCGGCGTGAAGGTCTTTTCCAGCTGGCCCGCCGGGCGCCCGGAGGCGGTGCTCATCCTGTCGGGCCAGACGTTCGGCTTCCTCAGCCCGTGCGGGTGCAGCCGGCCGCAGA
>DASPHQ010000649.1:0-3933 GCA_035629595.1 Urbifossiella sp.
TCAGGGCCGACACCCGCGCCGCTGCCGGTCGCAGCCGCGCCGCCGCAGTTCTGGAAGGGGAATCTCCACACCCACTCGCTCTGGTCCGACGGCGACGACTTCCCCGAGATGATCGCCGACTGGTACCGCACCCACAACTACCACTTCCTGGCGCTCACCGACCACAACATCATCGCCGAGGGCGAGAAGTGGGCGCCCGCCGACGGCAACCCCAAGCGCGTCCAGGCGGTGCAGAAGTACGCGGCCCGGTTCGGCGAGCGGTGGGTGGAGCGGCGCGAGAAGGACGGCAAGCCGCAGGTGCGCCTCAAGCCGCTCGCCGAGTTCCGCGGGCTGCTGGAAGAACCCGGCAAGTTCCTGATGATCCCCGCCGAGGAAATCACGCACAGCTTCGCCAAGCGGCCGGTCCACATGAACGGCATCAACCTCCGCGACAAGGTGACGCCGATCGACGGCAAGGACGCGACGGAGACGATCAGCGTGAACCTCCGCCAGGTGGCCGACCAGCGGACGAAGACGGGGCGGTTCATGATCGCGTTCCTGAACCACCCGAACTTCGGCTGGGGCGTCCGCGCCGAGGAGATGATGCTGGTGGACGAGCTCAAGTACTTCGAGGTGTTCAACGGCCACCCGGGCGTGAAGAATTATGGCGACGCGCTCCACGCCTCGACCGAGCGCGTGTGGGACATTTCGCTCGCCCTGCGGCTCGGCAAGCACGGCCTCGGCGTGGTGTACGGCCTGGCGACGGACGACTCGCACGCCTACCACGAGTGGGGCCTCGGCAAGACGAACCCCGGCCGCGGGTGGGTGATGGTGAAGGCCGCGCACCTGACGCCCGAGAACGTGGTGAAGGCGATCGACGCCGGCGACTTCTATTCGAGCTCGGGCGTGGTGCTGGACGACGTGACGCGCGGCGGCGGCGAATACAAGTTGACGATCCGCACCGAGCCCGGCGTGAGCTACAAGACCGAGTTCGTGGCGACGATGAAGGGCGCCAACCTCGACTCGACGGCCCGGCTCGACAAGGACGGCGCGGAGCTGCCGGTGACGCGGGTGTACGGCGCCGACGTGGGGAAGGTGGTGGCGACCTCGACGGACGCGCGGCCGAGCTACCGGCTGACCGGGAACGAGCTGTACGTGCGGGCGAAGGTGACGAGCACGAAGCCGCACCCGAACCCGTACGCGAAGGGGGACACGGAGGCGGCCTGGACGCAGCCGATGCTGCCTTGAGTGGACAGTGGCCAGTGGAGAGTGGACAGAGAGAACTAGCCGCGGTTCGGGGTTTTACTGTCCACTGATCACTGACCACTGTCTGCTAATCGGTAGCGGAAGTCGCAGTGCGTCGCGCCTTCCATCAGTGTCTGCGTGCGGGTGAAGGCGATGGCGGGGTTGAAGCCCTCGATCATCGCCGCGTCGCGATTGCACGACAGCACCGGCCCCAGGTCGGCGAGCCCGAGCCGGCGGTACATCTCGGCGTACCGGCAGCGGACCACGTTGAACTCGAACGCCTCCGCGTCGTCGCGCAAGATGTCGAGTTCGAGCGCGTCGTCGTCGGTCCACCGCTCGACGGCGCGCTTCAGTTCGGGGAGCCCGTTGCCGCCGAGCGCCGCGGCCGCGGCGCACCCGCCCTGCCGGGCCAGTTCCTTGACGACCCCCGCGGCGATCTCGCGGGCGCGGTCGGCCCCGACCTCGGCGGCGAACGCCGCGACCAGCGGGGCGATCACGCCGGCCTCGATCTCGCGCCGGCGGAGGAGGGGCAGGGGGTGGGTCATGCGTCGAACGTTGCTCCTACTGCCAGGCGAACGGCCGGCGTGAGCCGGCTGGTCGTTGCGCGTGCGAGATCGGCGCAACGACCAGCCGGCTCACGCCGGCCGTTCGCCTTGATGAGGTCAGCCGCCAGAACGAGCCTTCAGGCGGGCGAACACGTCCTCCCACCGCCGGCCGGTGGCGGGGTTCGCTTCCAGGTTCGCCCGCCGCCGTTCCAGTTCCGCGAACTGGGCATCGGTCAGCGGTCCGTCGTCTGCTGTCACGCTGTCCCACAACTCTTCCGCGAGTTGCAAACGCTCGTCGGGCGGCAACGCCAGCACGGCGGCCCGTAGGTCGGGTGGCATCACACTTCCTCCGTCGCGGTCGATTCGGTCGGCACCGGGTCGCCCTTGACGCGGAACAGGAGCAGGTTGCGGCCGTACTTCCGCACGTCCCACGCCGGCAGGTCCGGCAGCCGGTCCAGCGGGAAGCCGTCCTCGGCCTGGATCACCAGCACCGACTCGTCCGGCGCCTTGTCGAGCAGCTGGTTCACCAGGGCCAGAAACTCGTCGGCCTTCTCGCTCAGGTCGGGGAACGGCGGGCTCAGGAACAGGTTCACCGGGGCGTTCCCCGGCGCGATCCACCGCTCGCCCCAGCGGTACACGTCGGCCTTCAGCACCTGGAGCCGGTCCGCGACGCCGAACTCGGTCGCGTACTTCATGATCTCGGCCCCGAGCTTGCCGTCCTTCTCGATCGCGCGGGTGGCGGTCGCGCCGCGGCTCACGGCCTCCATCCCCACGACGCCCGTGCCGGCGAAGATGTCGTAGAAGAGGCGGCCGGGGACGGCGTTGCCGAGGATACTGAACAGCGCCTCGCGCACCAACTGCGGCGTCGGCCGCATCCCCTCGTGGACGACGGTGTAGACCCGCCTTCCGCGGAGGGAGCCGGCCACGATGCGGACCATTGTCTTTTCGTTCATGATGCTCCGAGAGACCCGGGCGCCCGCGGGTTCGCGGCGCTAACCGATCATTCTACGGCCGCCCACCCGTCCAGGTACTTCCGCAGCACCGGGTACTCGGCCGCCTTCAACTCCAGCAGCGCGCGGGCGTTCTCGATCAGTACTTCTTCCTGCTCGGGGAGGATGTCGCCGGTGAAGACGCGGGTGCGGAGGAACACGAAGTACGTGTCGAGGGTGTCGCACAGGCAGTAGTCGTTCACCTCCTGTACCCGGCCCTCGCGGACCAGGTCGAGGACGCGGTCGCCGGTCACCTCCATCTTTCCGGGCTTGCCGAGCAGCTTTGCCAGCAGGTCGAGGCCGCCAGTCAGGCGGTAGGCGCCAAAATTCGTCAGCCAGTCCATCAGGTCGATCGGGCCGTTGAACCGGTTGCGGCTCCCCTGGCAGTAGTCGCGGGCCGCGATGCCGTGGCGGAACGCCGCCAGCTCCAGCAGCGGCAGGTCGAACCCGCGGCCGTTGAACGTGACGAGCTTCGCCTTGTAACACGACACGCCGAGCCAGAACTTCTTCACGACTTCGCGCGGCCGGAAGTGTGGGGCGTCCAGGCAGGTGAACGCCTGCAGCGAGAAGTCGGCGGCGACGCGGAGGACGCACACCGCGACCGGGACGTGGAAGCTGACCGGCAGGAAGTCCGAGCCGGTCGGGTGCGCCTCGCGCTGCTCGCGGCGGGCGCGGTCGATCGCCTCGTCGGGCGTCAGGTTCTCGCCGGGGTACTTCACCGCGCTCAAGAGCCGGCCGTCGGGAACGCTCTCGGTGTCGACGACGAGGAACGCGGTGCGCGTCGCCGGGTCGGCGGCGGGCGCGGGGCGGAGGAAGGGGTCGGCGGTTGCCATCCCTTCAGCTTGAACGACGCGCCGGCCGCGCACAACCCGCACGTCCGCCGGCGGAGCGGCCAGGCGTGCCGATTCCGCCGCCTGAGCTCGTCGTGCCGGCCGTGCGGCCGGGCTATCCGCGGCGCGGCGCGGGCCGTATCCTCTCGGGATGACTGCGCCTGACCCCGCCCCCGCACCCGCGCCGAAGAAGGCGATGCTCGTCGTCTTCCTCGTCGTGTTCATCGACCTGCTCGGGTTCGGCATCGTGCTGCCGGTGATGCCGCGCCAGGTCGGGCCGTACCTGGGTCCGAACGGGCTCAACCTGTCGGAGCCCGCCGCAGGCGTCGTCATCGGCGTGCTGTT
>DASPHQ010000650.1:0-10222 GCA_035629595.1 Urbifossiella sp.
GGGCCTCCGCCCGCGCCGCCCCGCGGTTGGCCCACAGGTAGCGCCGGCCCGGTTCGCGGTCGATCGCCCGGGTGTAGTCCGCGGCGGCGTTGTCCCACGCCCCGAGGTCGGCCCACACCCCGGCCCGGCCGAACGCGACCGCCCAGTCCGCGGGCGCGTAGGCGAGCGCCCGGTCGAGCAGCGCCAGCGCCCCGGCCGGGGCCGCGGTCCGGCCCGTCGCGGCGGTGGCGCGGCGCCAGGCCCGCACGTCCTCGGCGGACACCGGCGCCGCGGTGCGGGCGGCAAACGTGGCCCAGCGGTCGAGCAGTTCGCGCCGGTCGAGCGGCCGGTTCCCGCCGGTCTCGTCCAGCCGGGCGCAGGCGAGCAGCTCGGCCCACGCCCGCACGTCGTCCGCGGAGCGGTCGTCCGCCGGAAGCGCGGCCGCGAACGCCGCGCTGCTTTCGGTGCGCACCACGACCCCGCGCCCGTCGGCGGTGAACGCGGCTGTGTCGGTCGTGACGCCCGGCGGGGTGAGCGCCGCGTCCACCGGCTCGCCGGTCGTTGCGTCGAACAGTCGCGCCGGACCGGAACCGGCGGTGAGGAGCCAGCGGCCGTCCGCGCTGAACGTCGCCTGCCGGGTGTGGGCCGCGCGCATCGGCGGCGTCAGCGGCCGGCCGCTCCACGCGTCCCACACCCGCACCTCGGTCGGGTCGCCGCCGGCCGTGGCGATGCGCTCCCCGGCCGGGTCGAACTCCGCGACCGCGACCCCGCCCGGCACCCGCCACGGCCCGGCGACGACCGCGCCGGAGTCGGCGTCCCACACCTGGACGCTCTGCCCGCGCAGGGTGGCGAGCACGCGCTTCCCGTCGGCGCTGAACCGGAAGCGGTCCGCCGGCCCGTCGGGTACGGCGAAGCCGTCGCCGAGCCGCCGGCCGGCGTCGAGGTCGTAGCAGGCGGCGCGAAAACCTTCGGCGGTGGGGCCGGCCACGAGCGCCCGGCCGGCCGCGGTGGCGACGAGGATCGACCCCACCGGGCTGTGCGGCTCCAGCGGCCGCGGGCCGGGGCCGGGGAGCACCCAGGCGTCGCGGCCGTCGGCCGCCCGCACCACGCGCACCCGGCCGTCGGCGGCGACGGTCACGGCGAAGCGGCCGTCCGGCGTCGTCTCCACCGGCACGGCCGGCACGGCGCCCGGCCCCGGGTCGCCGAGCGCGCGGCCGGCGACGGCGTCCCACACGCGCAGCCCGGCCCCCGGCCCGACGGTGCGAACTGTTACGAACCGCTCCCCGCCCGGGAGGAACACGGCCGTGTCGTTCCCGACCTCGTCGCCGGCCGCGAGCAGACGATCCTCCCCGGTCATCACGTCGAGCAGACGCATGCCGCGGCCCGAGTCGCGGTGCCGGTGCACCACGTAGACGACCCGGCAGCCGGCCGGCGAGAACCCGACGGCGCGCGCGTCGCCGCGCAGCACCCGCGGCGGGCCGAGCGGGGTGCGGGCCTTCACGTCCCACAGCTCGACCGTCGCGGCGGCGAGGTCGGCCGACACCAGGACGAGGAGCCGGGAGCCGTCGGGCGAGAGCCACGAGATGTTCGACATGTCGGCGTACTCGGGCGGCGGAACGGTCGGCGGCACCCCGGGCAGCTCCCACACCCGCAGCAGGTTCCCGGCGGTGAGCGTGACGAGGCGGGCGCCGGTCGGGTCGAACAGCACCTCGCGCACGGTGTCCTCGTGCGGCAGCAGCGGCGTGACCGCGTGCCCGGCCGCGGGGTTCCAGAGCCGCACCGCGTTCCCGTCGGTCCGGCCGAGGAAGGCGACGTGGAGGCGGTCCGGCGAGACGACCATCCGCGGCCACGGGTCGGTGCGCGGGAAGTCGGGCGCCCGCTGCCCCTGGCCCGCCACGCCGGTGCGCACGTCCCACGTCCGCCACACGCCGTCGGTGGACAGCGACGCGACCGAGCGGCCGTCCGGCGTGAAGGCGAGGTGGACGACGGCCCCGGCGTGCGGCACCGGCCCGGACAGCCGCTTGCCGGCGGCCGCGTCCCACACCTCCACGACCGCCGACTGCGGGTCGAGCCCCGGCCGCGCGACCGCCAGCCACCGCCCGGCCGGCGTGGCCGCGACCACGAGCGGCATGGTGTCGAACTTCAGCGGCGGGCCGGCGGCCTTCCCCGTGGCGATGTCGGTGACGCGCACCACGCCGTCGGACGTGAAGAACACGAGCCCGGTGCCGTCCGGGGTGAAGGCCGGGTCCGGTGGCGCGGTTCCCTCCGCCGACTCGTGCAGGTCGCGCTCGTGCTTCGGCGTGAGGGGCGCGCCGGTCGCCGCGTCCCACACCCGGGCCTCCTCGTGGTAGACCTCTCGCCCGCCCGACCGGCCGCGCACGACGAGCAGCCGCCGGCCGTCGGCGCTGAACCGGACCGTCGCGGCCGAGTACACGCCGTCGGCCTTCGGGTCGATCTTCAGCGCGCAGACGAGCTTCCCCGTGGCCGCGTCCCACACCCGCGGCAGGTGGTCGATCTCCTGGTGCGCGTCGCCGCTGACCGTGACCAGGCGCGTGCCGTCCGGGCTGAGCGCCGCGCGGCTGACGGTGTGCGGCGGCCGCACCGCCGGGCCGACGGCGCGGCCGGCGCGCACGTCGCGCACCTCGACCGCGCCGTCGCTCAGCACGACCGCGGTGAGCGTGTCTCCCTGGTACGCCAGCGACAGCACGAGGCCCGGAATCTCCTGCATGTGGGCGAGCCGCGGGGCGTGGCGAACGGCCGCGGCGAGGCGGAGCCGGTGGGCCGCCTCGCGGGCCGCGTCGGGCGGGTCGGCGCGCATCGCCTCGGCGAACCACGGCAGCGCCCCGAGCGCGTCCCCGCGGTCGACGCGCTGCGTGCCGGCGGCGACGTAGAAGCGGGACAGCCGACGCCGCCCGGCGCGCTCGCTCTCCTCCGCCTTCGCCCGCTCCTCGGCTTCCAGGCGCTGCGCCTCGACGGCCGCGCCCCCGGCCTTCAGCGCCGCGTCGCGGGAGTCCCCGATGCGGACCGCGGCGACGCCCGAGCCGACCGCGGTGGTGACCAGCAGCCCGAGCACCGCCGCCGACAGCCCGGCGACGACCGGGTTCCGCCGGCACCACCGCCAGCCGCGGCTCAGCGCCCCCACCGGCCGCGCCGCGACCGGCTCCCCGGCCAGCCAGCGGTCGAGGTCGTCGGCCAGGGCGGCGGCCGACGGGTAGCGCGCCGCCGGGTCCTTCTCCAAACACTTCAGGCAGACCGTCTCCAGGTCGCGGCCCAGCGCCGGGTTGAGCACCCGCGGCCGCGTTGGCGTTTCTTTCTCGACGCGGCGCAGCACGTCCAGCACGGACTCGCCGGTGAACGGCGGGCGGCCGGTGAGCAGCTCGTACAGCACCACGCCGACGGCGTAGGTGTCGGCGGCGGTGGTCAGGTCGCGGCGGCCGGCGGCCTGCTCGGGGGCCATGTACGCCGGGGTGCCCACGACCGCGCCGCTGCGGGTGTCGCGGTCGGCCGCGCTCATCCGCTTCGCCAGCCCGAAGTCGGCGACGTGCGGGGCGCCGGCGGCGTCCACGAGGATGTTCCCCGGCTTCAGGTCCCGGTGGAGGATGCCGCGGACGTGGGCGTGGTGGACGGCGCGGGCCACGGCCGCGACCAGCCGGGCCGCCCGCCGCGGGTCGGCGGCGTAGGTGGCGCACCGGCCGGCGAGGCTGTCGCCGTCGATCAGCTTCATCGAGTAGAACTGCGTGCCGTCGTGGTCGCCGACCTCGTGGATGGGGACGATGTTCGGGTGGTCGAGGTTGGCGGCGGCCTCGGCCTCGGCCCGGAACCGCTGCACGTCGGCCGGGCTCGCCAGCTCCCCGCGGAGGATCATCTTCAGCGCCACCACCCGGTTGAGGCTCACCTGCCGGGCGCGGAACACCACCCCCATCCCGCCGCGGGCGATCTCGCCGAGGAGCTCGTAGTCGCCGAAGTAGCGGACGGCCGTGCCCGGCCCCGGGGCGCCGTTGTCGGCCGAGCCGTCGATCGTTTCAGCGAGCGGCGGTCGGTCGCGGAGTGGGGCGGCGACGCGCTCGACGGCGGACCGGTTCCGCAGGAACGAGGCGATCTCGTCGGCCAGGTCGGGGTGCGCGGCGAGGAGGGCGTCGCGGTCGGGCGGGGTGCCGGCCTCGTCGGCGTGGAGGTAGTCGGCGAGCACCCGTTCGAGGCGGGCGTCGCGGTCCGGGGGGAGCGTCTCGTCGGCCACGGTCAACCTCCGAGGCGGCGGGCGTGCGGGGCCTCTACCGGTATAAGCGCCGTCGCGGCCCGGACGGAGCGCGGCCGGTGGTCGGCGAGCGTGAACCGGGGGACCAAATTCGGGTCGGCGGTCGGCGAATTCCCTCCCGGGAAGATGTTGCGCTACAATAGCCCCCACCGTTCCCCGAGGGCCGACCCGCATGAGACGCTTCCTCGCACCGCCGGCGTTCCTCGCCGGGCTGCTGCTCGTTCTGTCCACCGCCCCCGCCGCCGACCCCGTTCCCGCCAAGGCCGGCGCGAAGGCGGGCGAGAAGGGAAAGCGGACCGAGGTGCCGTACCGCCTCACCGACACCAAGCACGTCATGGTGCGGGTGAAGCTCAACGGGAAGGGGCCGTTCAACCTCATCCTCGACACCGGCGCCCCGGCCGTGTTCATCACCAAGGCCGTCGCCAAGAAGGCCGGCGTGCCGGTCACCGAGAAGGGGCTGTCCGACTTCGAGAAGTTCGAGATCGAGGGCGGCCTCGTCGTGCCGGGGGCGAAGGGGCGCGTCGAGGACCTGTTCCAGCTCGACGGCATGAACGGCATGGGCCTGGCCGGCGTCGAGCTGCACGGCGTCGTCGGGTACAACGTGCTGGCGAAGTACCGCGTCGAGTACGACTTCACCGCCGACCGGCTCGGGTTCGAGGAGATTCCGGGGTTCGAGCCGCCGGGGTTCGTCCGCATCAGCGGCGGCAAGGGCGGGCAGGGGCAGCTCGAGATGATGGGCCCGCTGATGAAGATGATGGCGTCGATGATGGGGATCAAGCCGAACTTCGCGGTCGCCCCGCGCGGGTTCGTCGGCGTCGAGTACGACGACAAGGACGGCGTGGTGATCACGAAGGTGCTGACCGACAGCCCGGCGGCGAAGGCGGGCGTGAAGGCCGGCGACAAGCTGCTCGAGGTGCGCAGCACCGAGATCGAGACGGCCAAGGGGCTGACCCGGGCGCTGGCGAAGGCCGGCGTCGGCACCCGCCTGCGGGTGCTGGTGAAGCGCGGCAGCGACGACGTGGAACTGACCATCGACCTCGGGCGGGGGCTGTAACCATGCGTGCTATTCTCGCACTCGCGCTGTTCGCCGCCGCGCCGGCGCTGGTCGTGTCGCAGGAGCGCGTCCCGGCGAAGAAGCTCGCCAAGGCCGAGCCGGTGGTGGTGCCGTTCGAGCTGCTCGACAGCCGGCACATGGCCGTGATGGTGAAGCTCAACGGTAAGGGGCCGTACAAGCTGATCTTCGACACCGGCGCCCCGATGAACCTCATCAACAACCGCATCGCCAAGGACTCCGGCGTGCTGGACGCGAAGAACAAGGCGCCGGCCGGGCTGTTCGGCACGATGGGGCAGAAGAAGGTGGCGCTGCTGGAGGTCGGCCCGGCGAAGCTGGAGAACGCCACGGCGGTGGTGATGGACCACCCCACGGTGGCGGCCATCTCGGAGGCGCTGGGGCCGATCGACGGCATCATCGGCTTCCCGTTCTTCGCCCGGTACAAGGCGACGATCGACTACCAGAAGCGCGAGATGACGCTGGTGCCGAACGGGTACGTGCCGGCCGACGCGATGGAGGCGCTGATGGGGAAGATGATGGCGGCGCAGAACGCCGACAAGGGGCCGAAGATCGTGGGGCCGGCGGCGCTGTTCGGGTTCGCGGTGGACAAGCCGGCCGGCGACACCGCGGCCGGCGTGGCGGTGACGGACGTGCTGAAGGAGGGCGCCGCTGGCAAGGCCGGCCTGAAGGCCGGCGACCGGCTGCTGACGCTCGACGCCCGCTGGACGGACACGATCGGCGACACGTACCTGGCGGCGAGCCTGGTGCGCGTCGGCCGCGACGTGGTGCTGGTGGTGGAGCGCGGCGGCCAGGAGGTGCGGCTGACGGTGCGCCCGGTGCGGGGGGTGTAGCCGTGGAGTACGTCGCCCTTACGTTTCTCGCCGCCACGGCGCTTCAGGTCGGCGTGATCGTCGGCGGTCTCTGGCTCTTTCAGGAACCGGAGAAGTGGCTCACCCGGCGGAAAGGGCTCGGGCCGGGGCTCGCGATTTACACCGCCGCCTCGGTCCTCCTCCTCGTCGCGTCCGAGGTCGGCGGCGTGATTGTCGCCGGCCTGCTGTGGTGGGTATTCGCGCTGATGGTCCTGGAGTTGAATGTTCGCCAAACCCTCAAGATCGGAATCGCCTCGGCGATCATCTTCTGGACGCTCGCGGCGTCGATCCCGGCACCTGACCCGTTGCCGGAGCCCGAAGGCGGCGTCACCAAGCGACCGTTCTGACCCGTCACGCCGCCCGGCGGTCGGGGAAGGGGAGGATCGTCGCCCCCGGCTCCTCCACGTCGTCGCCGCCCCACGGCAGCTGGCTGTCCGGCGGCTCCGGCAGGTCGGCCCGGATCAGCACCGCCGCCATCCGCTCGAACTCCTCGTGCAGCGTCGTCCGCTCCGGCGGCGCCACCCGCGCCTCGTCGGCCACCGGCAACACGTCGTCGGTCAGGTCGCCGCCGTGCTCGCGCTCCAGGAGGGCGTGCAGCCGGCGGGCGTACTCGGCGTCGCGGGCCTCGCGCTCGGCGTGCCAGCGGCGCTCGGTCGCCACCAGCTTCGACTGCCACGCCTCCAGCCGCAGCCGCAGCTGCCACAGCTCGTAGCCCTCCTCGCGGCGGCGGGCGTCGGACCGCACCAGCCACTCGCCGCGGGCCGCGTTCTCCGTCTCCTTCTGCCGCAGGGCGTGGGTCAGGTCCTCGAGGTCGGCCAGCGCCCGCCGCTCCGCCTCCTGCCAGCCGCCGCGGGCCTGCGCCAGCAGCACGAACTGCTCCGCCGCCACCCGCCGCCGGTCCTCCGCGTCGACCGCCTCGCGGTCCAGCCGCGCCCGCAACTCGGTGAGCGCGCCGCGCTCGACGCCGAGCCGCAGGGCTTCGGCCTCGAGCGCCGCGGAGAAGTCGGCGAGGTCCTGGTCGGCGGCCCGCGTCAGGGCGAACTTCACCGTGCCGGGCGGGTCGGGGTTGGCCTTCGGCGCCGCGGCCAACAGCTCGGCGTGCAACTTGTCGCGCCGCGCCTCCAGCTCGGCGACGACGGCGCGGGCGTTGTCGGCGCGGGCGGCGAGCCCGGCCGCTTCGCCGCGCACGGCCGCCGCCTCCGCCGCGAGCTGGTTCCGCCCGCGGGTCAGCTCCTTCTCGCGCGCCGCCAGCTCGGCCTCGCGCCGTGCGACGGCCTCCTCCTGCCGGCCGACGGTGGCCTGCAGCTCGGTCCACTCGGCGTGGAGGCGGTGGCGCTGGGCGTCGAGGGCGTCCCACTCCTGGCGGACGCGCTGGGTTTCTTCGGTGGCGCGGGTGGCGTAGTCGGAGCGGGCCTGCTGGAAGCGGGCGGCCTCGGCGGCGAGCCGGTCGCGGGCCTCGTCGAGCTCGGCCCGGCGGGCGAGGAGCTCGGCGCGCACCGCGGACCACTTCGAGCGCACCCGCCGGGCGAAGCGGACGGCCAGCTTGCGGGCGCGGGCGCGGTCCTTCGCCGCGGCGGCGCGGAGGAAGTGGGCGTCGCGGAGGAGGTCGGCGGGGTCGGGTTCGTGGGCCAACGCAGAACCCCCTACAGGCGGAACAACCCGCAGGGTTTATCGGCACGCGCGGCCGGGGGACTTGAGTCGGCGAGTCGGAGTGTCGTGAAGGTGAAAGCGGAGCCGGCCCCGTCAGGGGTCGGAGTGCGCGTGGCACTCCGACCCCTGACGGAGCCGGCTCGGAGGGATCGCCGCCCGCTCAATCGCTGTACTTCTTCACCAGCTTCTCCAGCTCCACCTTCGGCAGCACGCCGATCTCCTGGTGGACGGGCACGTCGCTCCCCTTGAAGAACAGCACGCGCGGGATGGTCATCACGTCGTACTTCACGGCGATGGCGCTGTTCTCGTCCACGTTCAGCTTGCCGACGGTGACCTGGCCGGCGTACTGGTCGGCGAGCTGGTCGACGATCGGCGACAGCTGCCGACACGGGCCGCACCACGGCGCCCAGAAGTCGGCGACGATCAGTTTGCCGCTGGTGACGTGCTCGTTCCAGTTGTCGGTCGTGAACTCGACCACGTTCGGGCTGGCCATGTCGTCTCCCGGGAAGGCGCGGCCACCGGCCGCGGTTGGACACCCATTCTACGTACCGACGGATACCGCACCAGTAGTGTGCTCTTACGCGAGTGGTAGTCCGATCCGCCGCTCGGCCGGCGGGGCGAAGTCGAGCGGCGCCGGGTACGCCGGCGCGTCGTCGCCGTCGGCCGCGGCCCGCACGGCTTCCGGGGTGAACGCCACCGCCGCGCCGACGCCCTCGCCGGTCAGCACGCGGCCGAACAGCGTGAACGCGCTGGCGTCGTCCACCCGCACCCGCACCGTGTTGCCGACCAGCCGCGGGGTGCCGTCGAACACGACGATGTGGTCGGCCATCGACCGGCCACTCAGTTGGAGTACCTCGCCCCCCGCATCGGTTCGCGTCGACCGCTTGCTCGGCCCCTCCACCAGCACCTCGACCGTGGTGCCGATCTGCGCCCGGTGGTCGGCGAGGCTGTTCGCGTTCTGCACCATCAGCAGGTCGTTGTTGCGCCGCTTCTTCACGTCCTCGGGTACGTCGTCCGGGTAGCGCTCGGCGGCCTTCGTGCCGGGCCGCTCGCTGTACTTGAAGATGAAACTGTTCTTGAACCGCGCCTCGCGCACCAGCTCCATCGACTTCGCGAAGCTCGCCTCCGTCTCGCCGCAGAAGCCGACGATGAAGTCCGAGCTGACCGACACGCCCGGCACGAGTTCGCGGCAGCGGGCGAGCATGTCGCGGTACTCGCCGGCGGTGTACAGGCGCTTCATCCGCTTCAGCACGTCGTCGCACCCACTCTGCGCCGGCACGTGGAGGTACTTCACGACCGTCGGCAGGTCGCGCACGGCGGTCAGCAGGTCGTCGGTCATGTCCTTCGGGAAGTTGGTGACGAACCGCACCCGCTCCAGGCCCGGCACGGCGTCGAGCTGCGCCAGCACGTCGGCGAGGCGGGTGCGGCGGCCGTCGCCGTGGTCGAACTCGTAGCTGTTGACCGTCTGCCCGATCAGCGTGACCTCCTTGCACCCCTGCCCCGCGAGCTGCTTCGCTTCCGCCAGGATGTGGTCCGGGTGGCGGCTCTGCTCCGGGCCGCGAGTAGACGGCACGACGCAGTAGGTGCAGAACTTGTCGCACCCGAACTGGACGCGGACGAACGCCTGGAACGGCGTCGGCCGGGCGGCCGAATCGCGGGCCGGGTCGAAGCTGACGAAGCTGGCCTCGACCGCGTGCTTCCCGGCGTCGGTGCGCCCGAGGCTGAGCGCGTATTGCGGCTGCCCGGTGGCACGGACCGCCTCCACCAGTTCCGGCACCCGCGCCAACTGCCCCGTGCCGACGACCAGATCGACGAACGGGGCGCGCTTGCGGATGAGTTCCTGGTCCTTCTGCGCCATGCACCCGAGGACGCCAACGACGGTGCCGGGCCGCGCCTTCTTCAGCGGCGCGACGCGGCCGAGGGCGGAGTACACCTTGTCCTCGGCGTGCTCGCGGACGGAGCAGGTGTTGAACAGGACGAGGTCGGCGTCGGCGGGTTGGTCGGCGATGGTGTAGCCGGCCTTGCGGAGGGCGGCGACGACGAGCTCGCTGTCGAGCACGTTCATCTGGCAGCCGACGGTCTCGATGTACACGGTCCGGGGCATGATCGGGGGGTCCGTTGTAAAGACGGTGCCGATGCGGGGAAGCCGTTATTGTAGCGGCTACGATCGCGGATGGGGGGCCACGCGCGGCACCCGCAGCCGCGCCCAGTAGCCGCCGTCGGCCGGGCGGCCGGGGACGGCGTGGTGCTCGGCCTCCAGCTTCAGGGCGGGGATGCCGCGGCGCACGGCGGCGATCACGCCCTCGTTCTCGTCCGGCTCGATGCTGCACGTCGAGTATACCACCACGCCGCCCGGCTTCACCCGGTCGATCGCCTGGAACAGCAGCCGCGTTTGTAGGCGAATCAGGTGCTCGAACT
>DASPHQ010000651.1:0-8072 GCA_035629595.1 Urbifossiella sp.
GGGGCTGCCGACCAGCACCACCGTCGTGATACCCTCCGCGCCCCACCGGAACTGGTTGGTGTGGGTAACGTCCTCGTGCTTCTCCTTGGTCTTGCGCCCCTTGCTGGTCCAGATCCTCTTCGTGGCGACCAGCTCGTTGACGACGAAGTCGGGGGCGTCGATGACGATCTGCCCGTCGATCACGTCGACGGTGATGTCGGCCGCGACCCCGCCGAGGTGCTCGTTCGCCCAGTCCTGGTTCCACTCGACGATCAGGATCGACCCCTCCTGGCGGGCCGCGATGGTCCGCCGCTCGGGGATGTCCTGGCTGTCCCACCCGCCCCACCCGAAGGCGTCGGCGATGGTGTTGCCGAGGCGGTTCAGCCCCTGGCCGATCGGCTGGAGGACTTCGGCGTCGAACCGGCGGCCGGCCTCCTGGGCCTGCTCCCGCGCCTTGCCGAGCTCGCGGCCGGCGTTGTCGGCCAGCTCCTGGGCGGCCTTCCCGACCACCTCGGCCTTATCGCCGGCCCACTCGGCCGCGTCCTCGACCCCCTGGACGATCTCCGGCCCGTAGTACCCGATCACCGCCCCGAACGGCCCGAACAGCACCATCCCGGCCGCCGCCCCGGCGAGCTTCTTCCCCTTCCGCTGCATGTCGTCCTTGAACCCGTCGAGCTTCTCCGTCACGTCCGCGAACGTCCCCACGTCCTTGTTGAACAGCGGGAACGACCAGGTCTTCCCGACCGATTCGTACAGGCCCAGGTCGATGATGCCGACCCGGGCCTCGAGCCCGAGGTTCAGGTTCGCGCCGACGTTGACGGTGATGTTGCTCGGCTCCAGCACCTCCTGCAGGCGGAGCTTCTTGTCCGCCCGGGGGGAGGTGAGGCGGGCGCCGGCGACCAGCTGGATCCCGGCCGTTCCCTCGATTTCGACGAGCGGGACGACGACCAACTTGCCGCTGACGGTCAGGCTGACGGTCAGCCCGCCGGACACCTCCACGGTGTTTTCGGTGCCGCCCGCGTCGACGTAGAACCCGGTGGTGTCCACCCCCATCTTGACCCGGGTGGCGAACCCGAACTGGGGGATGACGTCCACGCCGCCGGTGATGTTGATGATCCCGAGGAAACTGAAGAAGGGGGTGTCCGGCAGGACGGTGATCCGGTTCTGCGGCGACTCGAACGTCTGGGCGATGTCCACGCTGACGAGGTTCGCCGGCTGGCCGGACAGCAGCGCGACCAGGTTCGCCGGCTCGAACACGTCGAGGTTGTAGTCGATGCTGTTGCCGGCCCCGGCGGTGTTGATCTGCGCGGCCGACTTCCCGGCCGTGTAGCCCCGCGGGTCGAGCAGGACGTTCACGCTCTCGGGCGCCCCGAGCAGTTCGACCGCCGACTTGCCGATGATCGGCAGCTCGGTCGCGAGCATGCTCCGCACCGACTGCGGGAGCGGGTTGTACTGGTCCACCAGCGCGAAGAACTTCTGGGTGACGAACTGCTCGGTGTTGGTGAAGAGCTGGACGAGGTTCTGGAACGCGGCGTCCTGGCGGACGGTGAACGAGCTCGCCCCGGTCACGAGGTTCTGGGTGTAGTCCGCCCCCCAGCTGAACGACGACGGCAGGAACTCGCCGATCACCGGGATCTTGGCCGCCGGGTTGCTCAGCGTGAGGGTGGTGGCGAGGGCGAACGTGCCGCTCAGGGCCACGGCCCGTGTGTCGTCGGCGAACGCGGACACGTCGAGCGTGGAGTACTCGTCCGCGCCGAACAGGTAGAACCGCTCCCCGCTGGTGGCGTCGAAGTCGCTGAAGGTCAGGCGGGCGCCGGCCGTCGCCGTCACCTGCCCGGTCGCGGCGACCGCCTTCAGGTCGCCGATGTACGCGTTCCCGCTCAGCCCGCCGGTAACCGGCAGCCCGAGGCCGAACGTCGCACCCTCCTTCACGAACGGCCCGTCGGCCAGGTTCACCCCGAAGGTGATGTCGAAGTCGAACGTCGGCGTGACGCTGAGGTTGCCGGCGAGGTTGAACCGGACCGGGCCGGCCCCGAACCCGTCGTCGGCATGGAAGGTGAACGTCGGCCCGGCGAACACCGGCGGGTGGTACTGGAGGATGATGGCGTCCTGCCCTGCCGCCCGGCCGAGGAGGAAGTCTTCCCACCCGACGACCTGGTGGAGGGTGAACCCGTGCGCCGCCAGGTACTGCCGGACGCTCACGGCCGGGAGGCCGACGTTCTGCAGCGGCTGGGCGATCGAGGCGCGGAGGCCGTCGGCCACGTCCTTCCCGATGACCGGCAGCCGCTGGGCCGCCGCCGCCAGCTCGGCCGCCTGGTCGCCGAGGGCGTTCATCCCGGCGACCACGACCCCGGTGAAGCTGTCGAGCAGGCTGTCCTGGTCGATCGTCACCGAGCCCGTCCCGGCGGCCAGGTTGAACGCCGCCGACCCCTTCGCCGTGACCTGCGGGAACCCGGGCAGCTCGGCCAGCGCGGGGACTGAGCCGGTGATCGTCAGCTGGTTCAGCGCGAGCGAGCCGGCCAGGGCCGACGTGGCCGGCAGCGCGCCGCCGGTGACGTACACCTTCTCACCCGCCGTCGCGTCGCCGTCGTCGAACGTGAACGTCCCGGTGGCCGAGCCGGAGGCGGCGGCCGTCACCGTGATCTGGGCCAGCCCGGCGAGGGCGGCGCTCCCCTGGAGGCCGCCCGAGACGGTCGCCGAGGCCGTGACCTTCGACCCCTCGACGACGTAGAACCCGCCGGCCGTGTCGAGCCCGAAGGTGGTGTCGAACGTCGCCAGGGGGTCGGCCGTCAGGCTGCCGACGAGGGTGAACCCGACCCCCGACCCGGCGACCGACAGGCTCTTCGTGCCGCCCGCCGCGATGCTCGTTGCCGCCGGGTTCTGCGTGTGCTGGTACTTCAGCTCGATCAGCGGCGTGTTCGGGAGGCTCCCCGACAGCGCGGCCTGGATCAGGGTCGGGGCGCTCACCTGACTGAGCACCGTGAACCCCTTGGACGCGAGGTACGCCTCGGCCGCGGCCGGCGTGGGGGCGGCGAACCCGAGCCCGGCCGTGACCGCCCCGGCGAGGTTCGACGCCAGCCCGGCCCCCGCGTACGGGACCGCGGACAGGGCGCCGGTGATCTGCGTCGCCGCGTCGTCCAGCGCGTCGAGCCCCTTGTCCACGAGCGACAGCACCGACGACAGGAGGGCCGGCTGGCTCCACCCCGGGCTGCTGGCGTTCAGGCTGGCCCCGGTCGGGCTGATGGTCCAGTTCCACGTCCCGGTGGTGCTGACCGGCCCGAGGATGGTGTTGACCGTGGGGGTGACGGTGACGCTGGCCGCCCCGGTCGGGCCGACCACCTTCCAGGTGTCGTCGCAGTTGAAGAAGTCTTCGAGGTAGATCTTCCCGGCGTAGGGGCCGGCGTGGTGCGGGCTGACGAGGTCGAGACCCATCGTCAGGTCGGTCACGGTGGCGCTCGCGGTTACCGACCCGGCCCCGCCCAGGGTGGCGGTCAGCGTGCCGGCCGCGTCCACCTCGCCGGTCAGCAGCCGGCCCTCCATCACGAAGATGCCGCGGGAGTCGATGCCCCAGGTGTACGTGAGCGACCCGGCGTAGGTGACGTTGACGTCCCCGCCGAACGTGACGCCGGCCATCCCCGGCAGGGTGGACAGGAACGAGGCCACGCCCGGCGGGTTGCCGTTGAGCGTGATCGGCCGGGTGACCAGGCCGGACCGGAAGAACTCGAACGGCTTGTCCGCCACGGCCAGCTGCCCGTCGGTGAGCATGGTGGCGACGTCGAACCCGGCCGCCTCCAGGGCGGCGCGGACCTCCGTCATATTCTTGGCGTTCTTCAGGTCGGGCGACGTCCAGGCGGCGTGCAGCGCCCCGCCGAGGTTCAGGACCTGCCCGAGGTTGGTGCCGAGGAACGGCACCTCCGTGACGTACCACGCCTCGTCGGCGCAGTCGCTGTGGATCTCGTCCAGCTGCGGGTTCTGCAGCCCGCTGATCCGCTCCCCGTACCGGACGTTGTCGATCCGCAGGGTGGACCCGACGGCCGAGGTCGACAGGCCGGTCGGGTCGTTCTCCTTGATGACGTCGCGGAGCTCGAACGTGAGGGTCTGCACCGTCCCCTTCATGGCGTCCGGGACGGCCCGGGAGACGGTGCGGAACTCAGGCTGGAGGTAGCTGACCATCAGCGGGTTGGCGTACGGCAGCTCCAGGGTCAGGTCCGTGCCGCCGAGCTTCACCGCCAGCCGGTCGTAGTCGTCGGTCGCGAGGTGGCGGACGTCGAACAGCAGGTACTCGGCGTCCTTCGGGACGTAGACGAGGCTGTGGACGCGCCGCACGCCGTCGCCGGCCGGGGTGAGTTCGAGGACCGGGTCGGCCGCCGCGCCGTCCGCGACGACCTGCCCCCCGCCGCCGCCGGACGAGTACGACCACCCGGGCACGAGGTCGCCGGCCCCGGCCGCCGAGAAGTCGCCGTTGTAGACGGTGAGGTGGTTCCAGGCCGGCTCCCACCGGCCGGCGGTCACGGCGGCGGCCGTGACGCCGTGGGCGGCGAGCCCGGCCGCGTCCGGCCGGCCGGCGGCGTCGGCGTACCCGGCCGGGGTCAGCGCGTGGTCCTGCACCCACGCCCCGGTCCGCTGCATCCGCGACGGGTAGGCGTGGAGGCGGACCCGGGCCTCGGTGGTCGCCGCGTCCACGACCGCGAGCGGGCCGCCGGCGCGGGCGTTCAACTCCGCCGCGACCTTCGGGTTGCTCACCACGATCTCGTCGACCCGGGTGCCGGCCGGGGCCGCGGCCGCGAACGCCTCCAGCAGGCGGACGAACGCGGCCTCGTCGGCGGACGGGCTGCCCCCCGGGCTCGCGGCCCGCACCGCCGCCGGGATCTCGACATCCACTGCCAGCCCGGCGGTGTGGTCGCCGGCGGGGGCGGCGGTGGACGCCCCATCGAGGGTGCTCATCCGCGTGACCCGGACCGGCAGCGCGACGCCGGCCGCCCGCGCCGCCCGCGCCCCGTTTCGGACCACGTCCGCGAGCCAGCTCGTGCCGTACCCCGTGGCGCCGGCCGCGTCCTCGAAGTCGCCGGCCTGGAGCGGCCCGCCGAGCGCCTCCCACCGCGGCGGGGCGGCGCTGTTGAGCACGGCCAGCCCCGTCGCCGTCAGGTCGTCCGCGGGCGCGTGCGCGGTGTTCCCGACGGCGGCGTTGAACAGCCCGGTCGCGTGGCGGGTTTCCACCCCCACGATGCCGTCGACGACGAGCGGATCCCCCGCGACGCCGCCGAACCCGAGAAGCCGGAGCCGCTGCTGCCGCCGGGCGATGTCGAGCACGTCGTCGGGCGTTCCGGCCACGTCGCCGGCGGCGGTCTGCCCGGGCTGCACGAACACCCGCACGACCTGCGTGGCCGTGCCGTCCGAGAACGTGAGGCGGAGTTCGCCCTGGAAGCCGGCCGCGGACGCCCGGTCGCCGGCGACGGCCCCGGTGCCGGCCGCGAGGTAGAACCGGCCGGGGTGCGCGGGGTCGACCCGGTCGGCCATCAGCACGTAGCCCGCGTTCGGGCCGCCGGCGCCGGCCGTCAGTTCCACGTCGCTGCGGACCCCGTGGGGGACGAGGGTCAGGGTCTGCACCGTCTGGCCCGCCTCGCCGACGACCGCCACCCCGGTCAGCGCGTACCCGCTCCCGGCGACACCAAGCGCGGGGAGGTCGATGGTGATGACGTCGGCCGAGCGCCCGGCGACCGTGACGCCCGCGGGTTGCGGGAGGTCTGTGTTCTGCGGGGCGGCGTTGAAAAAGTTCGGAGCGAACTCCGGCGCCTGCCGGGCGACGGCCCCGCCGGCCAGCCGCGTCAGCCCGAAGCCGGTGAGCCCGTCGGCCACCTCGGCGGCGGTCAGCGGGTCGGCCGCCGGGCCGGCCGGGAGCTGGCCGGCGATCGTGCCGAGGTAGAAGGAGTGCCAGACGAAGGCGTGGTCGTTCGCGGTCGCGGCCGGGAGGCCGGCGCCGGAGCCGAGGTGGCGGTTGTACGCCCCCGGGACCGGCTGCCCCTTCACCCCCCCGGTGCCGCGGGTCTGGTAGTAGGCGTCGGCGAACCGGACGTTGTCCCAGACGGACACGTCGTACCCGGCGGTCGCCCCGAGCCGGGCCGGGTCGGCGGCCGGGTCCGGGTCGAGGAAGGTGACGTGGTCGACCGGCACGGCGTACTCGGCCAGCCGCTCGACCGCCTCGCTGACGACGGCCGCCCCGGCCCCCTCGCCGACGAAGTGGAGGGACGTCAGCGCCTGGCCGGTGGCCGGGTCGACGAGGTTCAGGCCGACGATCGTGCTGAACAGGGTGTCGCCGGCGGCCTCGGCCCAGCCGGCGCCCGCCTGCCCGGCGGGGATCGCCCAGTCGTACAGCAGCACGAGGTGGTCGCTCGGCCCCGGGACGCTCGTGACGGTGATGCCGCCGACGCCGGTCGTCGGCGACAGGGTGTGGTCGTGGAGTGCGCCGCCGAAGCGGCCCAGGATGGCGTCGGCCAGCGGCCGGAGGAGGTCACCGTCGCCCCCGCGGCCGTGGACGAGGACGGTCGCCCCCGCCACGGGGGCCGGGACGACCCGGTCCTCCAGGGCCTCGAACTGGGACCGGAACCCCCGACCGGCCCGCCTCAGGACCCCGCTCCGGGCCGCCAGCCACGGGAGCGACCACAGCGACTTGCGCCAGGCCGTCTTCCACAGCCAGTTCCACGACCAGACCGCGCGCGAGCGGCGGGACGATGCCGGGCGGGGCGTGCGCCAGCTGCGCGTCTTGCGGCTCATCAGTCCGGTCCCTCACGGGGTGGTTCGAAGGTGTGGCCGGCGTCACGACAGAACAAGGCCCGACGTCCGGTTCAGACCCGGGGCGTCGAGCATCTCGCGGTAGCTTTGGGAAGGCGTATTCTCGGCGTCTAGTTCTATCGCGTCAACGTCAAAAAAACAATAAATTCATTCACTAAATAGTTCTATATTTAGTGCGCTAGTTTGAGCCGAACGCCGGCCAGCAGTGGGCCACTGCTCCGACGCGACGTGATTGGATCGCCCGCGTGCGTGCGTCGCCTTCCAGCCCGCCGCGTGTGAGCCGGGTTTGGCGGATGCGGTATGCGTTTTCGGAAGCCGACACCCACTAGTACGCCGGTGCTGCAACTAAGCGGACAAAAAAAGTGGCCCCAACCCCAAGTCACATCCTTGGCTTGATAATATTACAATATGCCTATTATCATTGACTCTGGTCGAGCTTTGATGGGTTCACGAGCAACACCTGCGGTCCTCGAGCCGCCGACGGTTGAAAAAGAGTATGCGTCCTGACGACAAGCGGCTGTAGCAAGTCACGGGTGCAGGCAACGAGAATAATCCCGATCGGCTTGGGCTGCATGGGGTCTAGAGGAGTCAGGTGACGTACGCGCGGAAGTCGCCCAGGAAGATTTTGGTGAGGGCAGGGGAAGCGACTTTAACACATCCATAGACTGCCGGTAGACAGCCGACGGGCGGTGCCGCCGAAGGTTGCAGTGGCCGCACCCCTCGGAGGTGCCCCGGTGACGACGGCTGCTCTCGTCCGCCACTTCGACCGCTCGCCCCCCCTGCTAAGCTCACCCCCGCCGAGCGGGCCGCTGCCGTCGCCGCGATCCTCGCCGCCGGCCTCCTCCGGCACCTCCACCCCGCCGCCTTACCGACCCCGGCGGGCGTCACCAATACCCAGGGAAAGATAGGCGAATCGACTTGATGCGTCGCCCCGCGCGAGCGTTACTGTCGACGCCGGTTAACGACCCCGAGGCGCCCGAGGGGAGGCCCGCGTGCCCGCGACGACCGAGAAGCCGCCCCGCCTGGCCAAGGAGCTGGCGGCCCTGGAGCGGATGACCGCGGCCGAGCTCCGCGACAGGTACGCCGAACTGTTTGGGGAGCCGGCCGTGTCCAGCAACCGCGCCTGGCTGGCCCGCCGGGTCGGGTGGCGGATGCAGGCCCTGGCCGGGGATGATCGACCCGGACGATAGCCGGTTATCGCCGGCGGCCGGCCATCCGCGATCCTGGCAAGCCCCGACGCCCCAACCCTAGCGGAAGCGAGCTTCCGCCTGCAGGCGGAACTTTCGAGTCAGTTACCGCGGAAG
>DASPHQ010000652.1:0-5531 GCA_035629595.1 Urbifossiella sp.
CCGTAGTCGCCCCCCTCGGACACCGGCCGCACGTCGGTGCCGTCGGCGGTCACCGCCTCGCGGTTGCGGCTCCACAGGCTCCAGGTGATCCAGTCGCCGGCGACCAGCACCGGCCAGCGGTCGTTGTTGCGGTTCGCCGACACCGGCTCGAAGTCGCCGGCCTTCGTCCGCCGCCAGATCTGCGTGGCCCGGCGGGTGTGGTCGCGGCCGAGGTCGGGGATGCGGCTGGACGCGAACAGCAGCACGCCGTCGCCGCCGTCGGCCGGGTCCACGTCGTCGTAGTCGAGGCGGCGGCGCTCGGCGTCGGGGAGGCGCGTGCCGTCGGCGGCGAAGCGGAGCGGCGGCACCGCGACGCAGCCGGGGTCGTCGGGTCCGCCGGTGAGCGGCTTGAGGGCGGAGCCGTCGGCGTTCACCTGGTAGAGGCGCCACCGGCCGGGGTCGGGGGCGGCCTTGCGACCGGCGAACAGGATGACCTTCCCGTCCAGCGACACGGACGGGCTCATCACGTCGACGAGGGTGGAGCCGTCGGGGAGGGGCCGGTTCCAGGTGAGTTCGTAGACGCGGCCGGCGGGGCTGAGGAGGCGCAGCCGGCCTTCGGGCGCGGCCCACGGGACGGTGCCGGGATACGTGAAGCCGTCGGCCTCGGGGGCGGCGGCGTCGAACGACTGGAGGCCGGCGCGCGAGGTGAACACGACCGGCACCGGCGGCTTGCCGCGGACGTGGGCGCGCAGTTCCGCGGCCTCGGGGACGGCGTAGGCGAACACGGCGCGGTAGACGAGCACGCCCACGACGACGACGGCGATGACCGCGGTGCCGGCGAGGAGCCAGGCGCGGCGCGAGCGGCCGACGGTGGTGGGAGTAGGGGACATCGCGCGGACCAGGGGCGATGGGAGGGGGCTCGGGGGTTTTGGCTCGGGGCTGGTAGCCGCGGGCTTCAGCCCGCGTCCACCTAGGGCGTGCGGCAGGGAGCGACGCACCGCGGACACCGCCGACGTCGCGCGGGCTGAAGCCCGCGGCTACCAGCCCCGAGCCAAAACCCCCGAGCCCCGATTGAACGACGACGGCCGGGGCGGGGGAGTTTCCTCCCCGACCCCGGCCGCGCGTCGGTCCGGTCCCCGGCGGTTAGTTGATCGCGTCGGACGGGAGCGGCTGGCCGTCCATGTGGCTGCCGAGCTGGTACCACGCCTGCTGGCTGATGCTGTCGCGGACGAAGCGGACCGTGCCGTCGCCCATCGCCGCGTTCACACCGCTGGTGTGGGCGCTGCGGGCCGTCGCCTGGTTGCCGTCCGGGCAGCCGTTCCAGCAGCCGAGGTTCTGCTGCGCCACCGCAGCGCCGCCCACGCACCCGGTGATGTCGTCGGCCCCGTCGTTCTTCGCGTTCGGCAGCACGCAGTCGCCCTGGGCGTAGGTGCCGATGGTGCTACAGCCGATGTGCCCCAGCGCCCACGTGCCGCGCGAGTCGGTGGCCACCGACCCGGACAGCACCTCGGTCAGCATGACGACGTTCGAGCTGCCGTCGCTCATCCCCTGGATGCTCACGCAGCGGTGCGGGTTGCGGGTAGTGAACCAGAACGGCCCGCGGCCGGACAGGGCCGTGCTCACGCCGTTGATCGTGAACGACACCGGGCTGGTGCTGCCGCCGTCGTTGGCGCCGCGGCCGGTCGGCCCCATGTTGGCCGCGTAGTTCCCGCGCACCCAGTCGGTGAGGCCGGCGCCGTTGCTGTACGGCGTGGTGTTCCGCGGGTCGGACGGGCACTGGACGTAGTTGAAGTTCGCCGTCCGCATGTTCCGCCAGTTGTAGTCGCCCGGGGCAACGTTGTTGGCCGACAGCCACGCCCGGATGCTCGTCTCCTGCTGGCTGTACAGCGCCCCCTGCTCGACGTGCGGCAGGATCTGGATGATCCAGTTCGGCCCCCACCCGGTGGTGGTGGTCGGGTTGTGGAGGTTGGCGCCGCCGGGGACGAGCATGGCCGACGGGAGGCCGCCGACGAGGTCCGAGTACCCGTGGCAGGCCAGGGCCCACTGCTTGAGGTTGTTCTGGCACTTGGCCCGGGCGGCGGCCTCGCGCACCTTCTGGACGGCCGGCAGGAGCAGCCCGATCAGGATCGCGATGATGGCGATCACCACCAGCAGCTCGATCAGGGTGAACCCGCGGCGGGTACGGCGGAGAGAGGGAGAGATCATTCAGGACTCCGTGCGTGACAGGGGCGGCCGAGTGTGGGAAGACGGTAAAACGAGTTAGAGAAGCCCGATCGGCCTCGTCGGACCCAAAGTAGAGGGGTGCGGCCCCCACGATACGACGAACTTCGTCGCACGTTGGATGCCGTGTTCACCGAAATGTTGGGCGCACCGACCTGCCAGATGGGATGGGAGAGACCGCGCGCCCGGGATCTCGGCATGATGTACTGTGCGCGCGGTCCAGACCGTTTTCAAGACACTTTCACAACTTTCGTCCCGAATTCACGGAAATGCCGCGGCCGAGCACCCGGGGACGGTCGTCCCCTGGCACCCTGTCGCGTTCGGCCGGCGCGGCGGAAGCCGGTCTAGTTGATCGCGTCGGACGGGAGCGGCTGGCCGTCCATGTGGCTGCCGAGCTGGTACCACGCCTGCTGGCTGATGCTGTCGCGGATGAACCGCACCGTACCGTCCCCCATCGCCGCGTTCACACCGCTGGTGTGGGCGCTGCGGGCCGTCGCCTGGTTGCCGTCCGGGCAGCCGTTCCAGCACCCCAGGTTCTGCTGCGCCACGGCCGCCCCGCCGACGCACCCGGTGATGTCGTCGGCCCCGTCGTTCTTGGCGTTCGGCAGCACGCAGTCGCCCCGGGCGTAGGTGCCGATGGTGCTGCACCCGATGTGCCCGGCCGCCCACGTCCCGCGGGAGTCGGTGGCCACCGACCCGGACAGCACCTCGGTCAGCATGACGACGTTCGAGCTGCCGTCGCTCATCCCCTGGATGCTCACGCAGCGGTGCGGGGCGCGGGTGGTGAACCAGAACGGCCCGCGGCCGGACAGGGCCGTGCTCACGCCGTTGATGGTGAACGACACCGGGCTGTTGCTGCCGCCGTCGTTGGCGTCGCGGCCGGTCGGCCCCATGTTGGCCGCGTAGTTCCCGCGCACCCAGTCGTTCAGGCCGGCGCCGCCGTTGTAGTTCGTCGTGTTCCGCGGGTCGGACGGGCACTGGACGTAGTTGAAGTTCGCCGTCCGCAGGGCGCGCCAGTTGTGGTTGGTCGGCGCGACGGTGGTGGCAGACAGCCACAGCTGGATGCTGGTGGACTGCTGGCTGTACAGCGCCCCCTGCTCGACGTGCGGCAGGACCTGGACGATCCAGTTCGGCCCCCACCCGCTGTTGGTGGTGACGCGGTGGAGGTTGGAGCCGCCGGGGACGAGCATGGCCGACGGCAGGCCGCCGACGAGGTCCGAGTACCCGTGGCAGGCCAGGGCCCACTGCTTGAGGTTGTTCTGGCACTTGGCCCGGGCGGCGGCCTCGCGCACCTTCTGGACGGCCGGCAGGAGCAGCCCGATCAGGATGGCGATGATGGCGATCACCACCAGCAGCTCGATCAGCGTGAACCCGCGGCGGGCTCGGGGGAGAGAGGACGAGTACATGCGCGTCTCCGTTCGGAACAGGACGGCCGAGACTGGGAAGTGGTAACGATCAAAGAAGCCCGATCGGCCTCGTCGGACCCGGTGCGAGATTGAACAACCGGGGGGGGGCGGACCCCGCGGTTCCAACACGGCGGCGGTGCGAGTCGATGCCGTGTTGGAACAGTTGTGCGTCACGGCCCGTGGGCGTTTCGGTAACACGGCGGCGGTGCGAGTCGATGCCGTGTTACCGAAACTGTCAGGCGGGTCGACCCGCCGCGATGGGACGGATGAGCCGACGGCCTGAGCCTTCATGCCGCACTAATGAGATATTTATCATAAAGCCCCGGCCACTTTCAATTCTTTTTCATTCGTTTTTGATTCGAGTTCCACGAGCCGCCCCGATCGTCGATGGAAGTGCTTTATCTTAAACGTCTTATGCGAAGCGGCGGCGTGAAATCCGGCGAAGATTTTTCCGACAAAGCGGTGACGCTGCAGGTCGAAGTGAGGTCGGTGAAATGCTCTGGGCTCGACATGGCGAACGGCCGGCGTGAGCCGGCTGGTCGTTGGTCCAGGTGCCTGGACCAACGACCAGCCGGCTCACGCCGGCCGTTCGCCCGGAAGCGGAGTCCCGGAACTCGGGTCAGTTGAAGTCCGACGGCAGCGGCTGGCCGTCCTGGGCGCTGCCGGCCTGGTAGTACGCCTGCTGGCTGATGCTGTCGCGGATGAAGCGCACGGTGCCGTCGCCCATCGCCGCGTTCACCCCGCTGGTGTGGGCGCTGCGGGCCGTCGCCGACGTGTTGGCGGTCGCCCCGCTCACGCAGCCGAGGTTCTGCGCCGCGGCCGTGCTCCCCGGGCAGGTGACGATGGCGTCGGACCCGTCGTTCTTGGCGTTCGGGACGAGGTTCGTCCCCTGGGCGTAGGTGCCGATGCTGCCGGAGCCGATGTGCCCCATCGCCCACACCCCGCGGGAGTCGGCGGCGTTCAACCCGGCCAGCACCTCGGTCATCAGGATGGTGTTCGAACTGCCGTCGCTGATGCCCTGGATGGTCATGCAGCGGTGCGGGGCGCGGGTGGTGACCCAGAACGGCCCGCGGCCGGACAGCGCCGTGCTCACGCCGTTGATGGTGAACGCCACCGGCGAGGTGCTGCCGCCGTCGTTGGCGGCCACGCCCGTCGGCCCCAGGTTCGCCACGTAGTTGCCGCGCACCCAGCCGGTCAGGCCTGCGCCGGCGTCGTACGCCGTGGTGTTCCGCGGGTCGGACGGGCACTGGACGTAGTTGAAGCTCGCCGTCCGCACGGCGCGCCAGTCGTGGTTGGTCGGGGCGACGGTGGTGGCCGACAGCCACAGCTGGATGCTGGTGGACTGCTGATTGTACAGCGCCCCCTGCTCGATGTGCGGCAGGATCTGCACGGTCCAGTTCGGCCCCCACCCGGCGGTGGACGTGGGGAGGTTCGTGGCCGCGCTGCCGAGGGCGGCGCCCGGGGCGATCATCGCCGACGGCAGGCCGCCGGTGGTGTCCGAGTGGCTGTGGGCGGCCAGCGCCCACTGCTTGAGGTTGTTCTGGCACTTGGCCCGGGCGGCGGCCTCGCGCACCTTCTGGACGGCCGGCAGGAGCAGCCCGATCAGGATGGCGATGATGGCGATCACCACCAAGAGCTCGATCAGGGTGAACCCGCGGCGGGCTCGGGGGAACGCGGTCATGCGGAACTCCGTGCGGAGGTCGGGATGCGGAATAACGAAGGCGGACGACCGATCGCTCGGCCGCGTCGGGCACGGAGAGGATGCGTGGGAACCCGGCGGTGCCCGGGGGCACCGGCGTGCTGCTAGAGAGGAACGAGGGAGGAGAGAGAGCGAGGGGAGAAACCGCGCCGCACAGCCTCGACAGGTAGTAGTGTGCGCCGGAAGCCGACGGAGTTCAAGGGAACGTCCCGAATTCCGCGCGGGAT
>DASPHQ010000653.1:0-2331 GCA_035629595.1 Urbifossiella sp.
GGAGGACCTGGCGGCGACGATGTTCGCGGCGCTGGGCCTGGACCCCGAGGCGGAGGTGCGCGACAAGCTCGGCCGGCCGCTGCCGATCGCCCGCGGCAAGCCGATCGCCGAGGTGTTCGCGTAACATTCCCCCACCGGGAGGACGGCCGATGACGTGCGAAGGGACCGTGGTGAACGGCACGATCGTGTTCGACGGCCCGCCGCCGTTCCCCGAGGGGACGCGGGTGCGCGTGGAGGCGGCGGCCGACGCCGAGTTGTGGGACGAACTGGCCCGCGTCCCCCCGCCGCCGACGGAGACGCGCGAGGAGTTCCTGGAGGGCCTGCGGCAGGCGCACGCGGACATGAAGGCGGGGCTCGGCGTCCCGGCGGCGGAGGCGTTCGCCCGCATCCGGGCCGAACTCGGGTTACCGTCGGATGCGGAGGCGTCGCGGTGACGCACACCGTCATCCTGTCGCCGCGGGCACGCGACGACCTTCGGCGGAACGCCGGGTGGATGGCCCGAAACGTGTCGGTACGGTCGGCGGACCGCTGGCTCGCCCGCGCGGAGGCCGCCGTCAACAGCCTTGCGAATCACCCCGAGCGCTGCCCGGAGGCAGACGAGGCTGCGGAACTCGGGTTCGACCTGCGCGCGTTGCTCCACGGCCGCCGGCCGCACGTGTTCCGCGTCCTGTTCACCATTGATGGCGACGCGGTGAACGTCCTGCACGTCCGCCACGCCGCCCAGGACCGGCTCACGGCCGACGACTTCTGACACCGGGCCGGCGTAGAATGCCCCCCGAATGGGAGGGCCGTACATGCCCGGATGGCTGCACGATCTCTTGCCGGCGGGGTGGACGGCGTGGGAGTTGGCGTTCGCGGCCACCGCCGTGAGCGTGGCGTCGGCGGTGGTCAGCTTCTTCGCCGTCGGGGCCGTGCTGGCCCGCATCCCGGCCGACTACTTCGTCAACCCCGCCGCCCGCCTGCCGATCGACCGGCACCCGGTGCTGAAGGTGCTGGTCGTCGTCGGCCGCAACCTGCTCGGGTACGTCCTGATCGCGCTGGGCGTGGTGCTGTCGCTGCCGGGGGTGCCGGGGCAGGGCGTGCTGACCATCCTGATGGGGGTGATGCTGATCGACCTGCCTGGGAAGCACACCGCCGCCCGCTGGCTGGTGACCCGCCGGCCGGTGCTGGCGGCGGTCAACCGGATGCGGGCGCGGGTGGGGCGGGAACCGCTGGAAGTGGGGGAGTGAGGAGAGGGGAGTGAGGAGAGGGGAGTGAGGAGACAAGACACCCGCTGTCTTGTCTCCTCACTCCCCTCTCCTCACTCCCCCACTTCCTACCCCTCGCTCCCCATCACCGCGGTGACGTTGACCGGGATGTTGTCGGGGATGATGCTAAGCTTCAGCCGGCCGATGTCGATGTTCAGCGGGATGACCGGCCGGTACGTGCCCTTCACCGTCACCGCGACCCGCTCGGTGAACGTCGCCGCGTTCCAGTCGGCCAGCTTGTTCGTCCCGGAGCTCGCCGCGAACGGGTCCACCGTCGTGCCGGACGGGTTCGACTTCGCCACCACCTTCGGCGGGCTGCTGGCGAACCCCGACGAGTCGCACGCGTACACGGCGATCTGGCACCCCTGGATCTGCCGGTCGATGCCGCCCATCCGGGCCTTCGTGTACGCCTCGATCTCGGTCTTCTTCGCGGCGATCTGGTCCGACGGGCAGTGTACGTTCACCGACGCGAACCGGGCGCCGTCGCGGGCGGCGTTGTTGGTCACGTGGAGGACCATGAGGAACCGGCAGTACTCGAAGATGCCGAACAGCACGAGGAGGAACACGACGAGGACCAGCGCCGACTCGACGATGGCGGCGCCGCGGCGGCGGGTCAGGGGGGTGCGGAGGCGCATCGGCGATCCTTGGTGGGCCGGGAAAGCCCGGGGACGGCCGTCCCCGGGCTTCGCGTGCGAGTCGGGTCAGAACGACGGCAGGTCCGGGTTCACGGTGAACGGGTCGTCCACGAGCATCCGCCAGGCCACCTTGAAGGTGAGCTGCTGCGGCCGGATGAACCCCAGGTTCACCCACCGCACCCTGTCCCAGTTCACGCTCACCGTCACCTCGAACGGCTGGTTCTTGATCCCCTCGTAGGGTTCCGTGCCGCTCCCGCTGGTGAACGCGAACGTCACCGTGATGTCCGCCACCTGCAGGTTGCTCAGCCCGGCCGCGAGGAGGTACTGGTACACCACGTCGCGGACGTTCGGGGTGCCGGTGCTAGTTCGGATCTGGATGATGGTGCCGTCGGAGCGGATGGTGCTCCCCTGGGCCGCCAGCCGGGCGCCCTCGCGGGCCGCGTTGCTGA
>DASPHQ010000654.1:0-4186 GCA_035629595.1 Urbifossiella sp.
GTCGATCGCGGCCTCGCTCTCGAACACCTTGACCTTCGTGAGGTGCCCGCCGTGTGGGAAGCCGATCGTGGTGCTGACGAACACGCCGCTGCCGGCCAGGAGCTTCGCCGCGAGGGGCACGGCGTAGGGCTTGATGCACACCGACGCGACCGCGTACTCGGCGGCGAGGGCGCAGCCCTTTTCGAGGTCGGCGTCGGTGAGGTGCGGCTGGAGGAGCGAGTGGTCGAACATTTTCGCCAGCTCGGCGAGGGTCGGCGTCGGCATGGGGGCACCGGGGGACGTAGGACAGGGGACTGGGGGCAATATAGGCGAGCTTGACGGCCCGGCCCGGCGTGGTATGGGGTGGGCTGACCGCGCCCGCGCCCCGTGGAGGAGAGCATGCGCCCCGCCGCCCTGGCCGGGTTCGTCCTGGCCGCCCTGCCGGCCCCCGCCCTCGCCCAGACCCTGCCGTACCGGGCCGTCGTCGCCGACCCGGAGGTTACGCTCTACGCCGGTCCCAGCGACCGCTTCCCCGACACCGGCCGCCTCGCCCGCGGCACCGAACTCGTCGTCCACGAGGACGCCGGCAACGGCTGGGTCGCCGTCCAGGCGCCGCGCTCCGTCAGCTGGGTGCCGATCGCGCTGGTGGACTTCGACCCCACCCGGAAGGCGCCGCAGGACGTGACCACGCAGGCCGAGGTGACGCTCGCCCCCGGCAAGGTCGGGCTGGCGCAGCCGCTGGCCGAGGTGCGGCGCGTCACCGTGCCGGCGGGGACCATCCTCACCGTCGTCGGCGACAAGGCCGGGTTCGACGGGAAGTCGTGGTACCCGGTACTGCCCGTCCCCGGCGACTACCGCTACCTGCCGAAGTCGGCGGTCCACGCGGCCGGGCCGGCGAACACCAGCTTCGTCGTCCGCGACACGGCCCCGGCGGGCCTGCCGGCCGTGACGCCGCCGCAGCCGAGCGGGGTGCTCCCCGCGGCCGCGGTCGGGACCGAGCCGGCGGCGAAAACGACCAACAACCACCCGCTGTGGGCGCAGGCCGACGCGGCGGAGAAGGACGGCCGGTTCGAGGACGCGGAGCGGCTGTTCTTCCAGCTCGCCCGGCTGATGAACGAGCCGAGCGGCGACCACGACCTGGCGAACCTCTGCTACTCGCGCATCCACGGCATCCGCGAGCGGCGGCGGACCGGCGGCACCGGCATCGCCGCCCCGGCGGTATCGGTCCCTGGGCCGGCTCGGAACATGGAGCTGCCGAAGGAAGACCGCGCGACGCTTCTCCCGCCGGTCGGCAGCGGCGGCAAGACGGCCGCACCGAGCCTGCCGCCGCCGGCGAAGGAGGCGGCGCCGGCTGCGGACGGGGCACCGCGCTGGTCCGGCGTGGGGATGCTGACGCGCTCCGCGCTGCGGCTCGACGGCCGGCTGACGTACGCGCTCGAGTCGTCGCCCGGCGTGGTGCGGGCCTACGTCGTCGGCGGGACGGGGGTGGACCTGGAGCGGTACGCCAACCGCCGGGTGGACCTGTACGGCGCGACGCTGACGCGGCGCGACCTGTCGAAGCCGTACATCGTGGTCACGGACGTGAACCCGAACCCGTAACGTCGGGCGAGGCACACCACCAACGCAAGAAGCCCGGGGACGGCTGTCCCCGGGCTTTCGGCGTTACCAACCCCGCGGGGCGGGGCTCAGTGGTTAATCATGAACTCGTTCGTGTTCAGCAGCGCCCACAGCACGTCGCGGTAGAACTCGACCGGCTGGTCGGCCCGCTGGCCCGGGACGAACACCGTGTTCGATCCGCCCTTCGGTGCCGGCGTCGGTCCCTTCCCCTTGGCCGGGGGCATCGGCGGCCCGAGCGAGATCGTCGCCTTGCCGGTCCGCACCTCTTCCAGCCGGGCGTGCTCGGCCGACGTCGGGTGGCGGCTCAGGGTCAGCATGAACAGGCTGTCGTACATCTTCCCGGGGGAACCGCCGGTGTTTCTGTAGAGCTCCTCGACGACGTTCTGCTGCGCGCCGCCCCGGCCGACGCCGAGCTCGTTGTTCAACTCCGACCCGTTCATCATCAGCAGCGCCTGCACGATGGTGCCGTTGAAGCTCAGCTCGTTCCCCTCGTCGTCGCCGAACTGGCGGACCAGCTTCCGCATCCAGGCGTCGCGGGCGTCCATCCGGGCGAGCTTCGCGGCCGGGGTCAGCTTGCGGGGGCTCGTCGCCGTCATCAGCGACTCGAACAGCACCTCCGGCGACATGGCCTTCAGCGGCATCCGGGCGAAGTACGGCTCGTACTTCATGTCCGTGTACTGCTTGTTCGCCACGTGGCTGAGCGAGTAGGCGTCGCTCGTGCAGACCCACTCCATCAGCGCCTTCTGGTTGTGGCCGTACTTCACGAACTCGTCGCCGAGGTACTGCAGCAGCTCCGGGTGGACGATCTCGTTGTTGCTCCCGAAGTCGTCGGCCCCCGGCTCCTTGTTCATGCCGCGGCCGAAGAAGTGCGCCCACATGCGGTTGGCGTACGCCTTGCCGAAGTTGTCGTGGGCCGTCATCCACTCGGCGAGCTGCGCCCGGCGGGTCTTGCCGCCCTCGGGGGTGCCGGCCAGGATCTTCGTGGACTTCTGCCCGTTGAGGGCCGCGTCGTAGTCCTTGAGCATGACCGGGAAGGTGCCGTCGCGGGCGCCGTTCCGCTTGTCGTACTTCACGATCAGCTTCGGGTTCAGCGACGGGTCGTCGGTCAGCGTCACCGACGTGGCGTTGGCCATCTTCGGGTTGTTGCCGACCGGCGGGCCGCTGGGGGTGGCGCTGCGGACGGTCTGGCGGAAGAAGGCGTTCACGCCCCAGAAGTCCTTCTGCACCCACTCCTTGTTAAACGGGTGGTCGTGGCACTGCACGCACTGCGTCTGGAGGCCGAGGAACAGCTTCGTGGACCGCGACGTGATCGGCACGGCGTCGAACGCCCCGTCCTCGATCTTCTCGTTCACGTCGCCGCTGTCCTTGTCGTCCTTGACCGGGTCGCCGAGGTGGTGGACGAGGAAGTTCGCGGCGTAGTTCTCCTTGAACGTCCACCCCTTCTCGGTCGTCGGCAGGGCGCCGCCGACCTGGCCGGTGGCCGTCAGGAGGCGGGTCACCAGCTCCTTGTGGTTGGTGTCCTTGAGGAACTTCTCCTCCAGCCAGACGCGCATCTGGTCGCGGTACGTCTGGTGCCCGCTGCGGGACATCAGCCACACCGTCCAGATCTCGGCCCAGTGGTCGGCATACTCCTGCTTGTAGTTGAACAGCACCGGCTGTTTCTCGTCCTTCCCCTGGCCGTTCTTGAACGTGACGGTCACCGGCGCGCCGTTGATCGTCTTCGGCTGGTAGCTGTCGTCGTGCATCAGCCGGCGGACCAGCTTCACCCGCTTGTCGGAGGTCTTGTCGCGCTCGAAGTCGACCACCTCGTCGATCGTCGGGATGCGGCCGATGAGGTCGATGAACACACGGCGGCAGAACTCGTGGTCGGTGGCCTTCTCGGCCGGCCGCTTGATCCCGGCCGACTCGTACCCCTTCAGGATCAGCTCGTTGATCTTCAGCGCCTGCTGCGACACCGGCCCGACCGGCACCGCCGCGGCCGGGGCGGGCGCCTTCGCGGCCGGCGGCTGCGCGGTGGAGGTGGCGGCCGCGTAGGCCACGACGAGTCCAACCGCGAGTGCGGCGCGGGCGAGTGAGAGGCGGATCATCCGGTGTTCCCCCGTAGGTTCGGGTCGGCGGCGGGCGGGGCGGGTCCGGCCCGGAGACGGCGTGGTGGGACGGCAGTGTTGTCAGTGTAGAGCAAACCGGGACGTCCGTGCCAGGGTTTTCCGGCGGCGGGGTCGTGCGGGGCGGGCTCTGAGGGTGCGACGCTCCGGGCGCCAAAAAGTTCCCCACGGCGCCGGTAAACGGCCCCCGAGCTGGCCCCGTGAGGGGGCGGAGTCGCACGACGCTCCGACCCCTCACGGGGCCGGCTCGGGGGGCTTCACGCATCCTTCGCCCCGCCGGTCTGGCCGTCGCCCCGACCGACGCTACGATAAACGATTGACCCGTTCCGCCCGGCCGGCCGAACCGAAGCGCCCCCCGGAACACTCTATCTCCTACCCCGGGACCGCGTGGCCCCGGACGCGACCGACTTCCCCGTATTCAGGAGCCGGAGCCACCGACCGGCCGAATCAGATGCTCGACAAAGTACGCAACATCGGGATCATGG
>DASPHQ010000655.1:0-2763 GCA_035629595.1 Urbifossiella sp.
TCGGGCGGGCGGCTCCCACCTACAATGACGGCGGTCGAGAGTCGCCCCGTCCCCCGAAATCACGGAGCCCCCGCGATGGCGCACACCCTGCCGCAACTGCCCTACGCGTTCGACGCGCTGGAGCCGCACATCGACGCCAAGACGATGGAGATCCACTCCCAGAAGCACCACAAGGCCTACGTCGACAACCTCAACAAGGCGCTCGAGAGCGCCCCCGACCTCGCCAACCTGCCGATCGAGGAGCTGCTGCGGAAGGTGAAGACGAGCGCCCCGGACGCGGTGAAGCAGGCCATCATCAACAACGGCGGCGGGCACCACAACCACGCCCTGTTCTGGGAGGTCATGGGGCCGAACGGCGGCGGCGAGCCGACGGGCACCGTCGCCGAGGCGGTCGTCGCCGGGTTCGGCAGCTTCACCGACCTCAAGGCGAAGGTGAAGGACAACGGCCTGACGCAGTTCGGCAGCGGCTGGACGTGGGTCGTGTGGAACCCCACCAGCACGAAGCTGGAGGCGATCAAGCGGCCGAACCAGGACAGCCCGCTGATGGAGGGGCTGGTGCCGGTGCTCGGTGTCGACGTGTGGGAGCACGCGTACTACCTGAAGTACCAGAACCTCCGCGCCAGCTACCTCGACGCGTGGTGGAGCGTGGTCAACTGGAAGGCCGTGGAGGCGAAGCTCGCCGCCGCCAAGGCCGGGAAGTAACGCCGGTTTTCAGCCCGGAGGGCGTCTTGGTTAGCCCGGGGTGGCAACCCCGGGCGGCGTCGGCGGTGTCCGCTTCCCGTCGCACCCGGGTGGACGCTATCGCCCGCCCGGGGCTTCCGCCCCGGGCTAACCAAGACGCCCTCCGGGCTCAAGACCCGAGCCGCGAACCGCACCCATGCCCGAACTCCCCGCCGAGGCGCGCCTGGCCCCGTGGGCGACGGACGACGCCCTCGTCTCCGCCCACCGCTGGAGCGCCCTGCGCTGGCTGGCGTCGTTCGCGTCGTTCTGGGGCGCGTTCGGGTTCTGGGCGGCGCTGAACGTCTCCGTGCTGGTGAAGCCGCCGCCGCACCTCACGCCGCCGAAGATCGCCGCCCTGACCGCCGGCATCCTGGCGCTCGTCCTCGCGCTGTTCGGGTTCGTCCTGTACGGCGCCGCGTGGCGGTTCCGCCGCCGCACCCGCGCCTTCTACGTGTTCCCCGAAGGGTTCGTCTACCAGACCACCGCCGGCGACTGGGGCGGCTGCCGCTGGGCCGACGTGACGGAAGTCTGGCGCGCCGAGACGATGCACCACGGCGTCACCACCCGCAGCTACGTCCGCGTCGTCACGGCCGACGCCGACCTCCTCCTCGACCGGTCGCTGAACGGCTACGCGAAGCTCGCCGACGACGTGGAGGCGCGCGTCGCACGCGCCACGCTCCCGGACCTGCTCGACCGCTACCGCCGCGGCGAGCGACTGGCCTTCGGCCCGCTGGAACTGGACACGGAAGGCGTCACGCTGCGCGGCCGCGAGGTGCCGTGGGCGGAGGTGAAGGAGTTCCGCCTCGTCAACGGCAGCCTGCTGATGGTCGGCCCGCCGGTCGACCCGTGGCGCGGCAACGGCGCCGCCTACCGCGACGTGCCGAATCTCGCGGCCCTGCTGGCGATCCTCAACGTGCCCCCGTGGGCGTCGCTCAAACCCGCCTGAACCCCGGAGTCGCCGTGCTGCCCCTGTTCGGCGTGGACGTGAACCCCGACGAGGTGGTCAACGAGACCACCAAGCGGGTCATCGTTACCGTCATCGTCGCGGTCATCACCTCGACGGCCACGTTCTTCGCCGGCCGCTGGTACGGCCGCTACGTCGCCGGTCGGCAGTGGCACTCGAAGGAGTTCCTCGACCGCATCATCATCAGCCTGAACATCTTCGCCGACGGCTACCTCAAGATCCGCACCGTCATGGAGCGCTCCCTCGACGAGGTGTTCCTCAACCGCCTCGCCGTCGAGAAGGTGAACGCCGCCGCCCGCGCCACCACCGTCGAGAACCCGATCATGCCGATCGCCAAGGCGGACCGCTGGTTCATCCTGAACTTCGTCCTGAACGCCGTCGCCGAGCACTTCGTGGACGGCCAGATCCGTCTCGACGCCGGGCAGCCGGTCACGAAGGTCCGCTACGCGCTGTTCCTGACGTGCGAGCTGGTCGGCGAGGAGCGCATCCGCAAGGTGCGGGCGATGCTGGTGCGGAGCGACGTGCTGGAGGCGTTCCCGTACCCGGACGCGATGCCGAAGCTGGAGAACGCCTGGCACGACAACCGCGTGCTGACGCTCCGCAAGGCGGCGCAGCTGTACCAGACGGAGCCCGACCACTTCCTCACGCTCGAAGTGTGCGTTTAGAAGTGGAGGAGAATTCTCGACCGGGGCGCGCCCCCGTCACGGGTCGGGCACGATCGACACGAACCGCGCCCGGACGGCGAGCGTGCCGTTGGACAGCTCGGTCTCGCTCCACCGCCACACCCGGACGCGCTGCCCGGGGGCGAACCGCCCGGCCCCGCCGTTCGGGCCGCGGACCGGCGTCTCCCGCCGCACCGTCAGCGACGCCCGCCGGCCCGCCTTCCCCGCGTCCGGCACCACGATGACGTGCCACGAGCCGCGGCCGAAGTGGCCGGGCGGGGACGGCGGGTCGACTTTCACGACCCGGCCGGTCAGGTCCGGGTCGCCGAACGGCTCGTCGTAGCGGTGCTCCCACCACAGGACGCCGAGGCCGGCCAGCGCCGCCGCCCCCGCCACCCACGCCGCGGCAAGATACCC
>DASPHQ010000656.1:0-4010 GCA_035629595.1 Urbifossiella sp.
AGGGGCGCCATCATGGCGGCTTGCGTCCGTGCGGGGGGAAACGGGATTGGACCCGATCCGGGCGCCCGGACGCAAGCCGAAGTCGGCTTCCGCCGGCCGTGGGGGTTGGGGTAAGGTTTGCGGCCGACACGCCGATCGCTCCGGAGGCCGACATGCCGGGCTGGTTCCGAACCCGGGCCGCCGACTACGCACTGCTGTTGTGCGCCGCCGCGCTGCTGACGCTGCCGAACCTGGGGGCGTCGAGCCTGTGGGACGTGGACGAAGGCGTGAACGCCGAGGCCGGCCGCGAGATGCGCGAGGCCGACTCGTGGGTCGTGCCGACGTTCAACTTCGAGCTGCGGACGCAGAAGCCGGTCATGCAGTACTGGCTGCTGCGCCTCAGCTACGCGGCGTTCGGCGTCAGCGAGTGGTCGGCGCGGCTGCCGTCGGTGCTGTGCGGCTGGCTGACGATCCTCCTCACGTACGAGCTGACCCGGCGGATGTTCGGCCGCGCCACCGGGCTGCTGGCGGGAATCGTGCTGGCGTCGGCGGTCGAGTTCTGCGTGCTGGCCCACGCCGCGACGCCGGACGCGCCGCTGCTGCTGTTCACGGTGCTGACGTACCTCCTGTTCTGGGTGCTGCACGCGAACAGCGGCCGCGGCTGGTGGGTGCCGACGGCCGCGGCGTGCGGGCTCGCGGCGTTGTCGAAGGGTCCGGTCGGCGTGGCGGTGCCGGGGCTGGTGTTCCTCCTGTACTTCGCGTGGAACGGCGAACTGCGGCGGTTGCTGGACCGGCGACTGGGGTGGGCGGTGCTGACGCTCCTGCTGGTGGCGGCGCCGTGGTACGGGCTAGTGGCCGCGGAGACGCGCGGGGCGTGGCCGAAGGCGTTCTTCCTGAACGAGAACGTGAACCGGGCGCTGACGCCGATGGAGAACCACAGCGGACCGATCTTCTACCACGCGGCGGCGCTGCTGGTGCTCTTCGCCCCGTGGAGCGCGGTGCTGGTGGCGACGCTGTGGTACGCGGCGCGTGAGGCGCGGGTGCCGTCGCTGGTGCGGGCACGGCGGTTGTGGGCGCGGGTGGTGCCGGGGCGATTGGTGGCGCACGGCGGTCGGCTCGTCACCCGATTCACCGCCCGATGCGCCCGGCGACCGCGCCCACCGCTTCCTCCTGTGCTGGTTCGCCGCGTACCTCACCGTCTTTTCGCTCGTCTCGACGAAGCTGCCGAACTACGTCCTGCCGCTCTACCCGGCGCTCGCCATCCTCACGGCGCGCTTCCTCGTCCGCTGGCGCGACGGCCTCGCGGTGCCGCGCTGGCTGACGCGAGCCGCGGTCGTCGGCGTCGCCCTCGTCGGGGTGCTGTTCGCCGCGGCGCTGCTGATCGTCGGCGGAACGATCCCCGTCCTGAAGGTGCGAACCTTCCCCGGACTGGAAGGGTGGGCGGCGCTCGGACTGATCCCGCTCGCCGGCGCGGCCGCGATGGCGTGGCGGCTGCGGCTCGGCGACCGCCGCGGCGTCGTGGCCGCGATGGCGGGGTCGGCCGTGCTGTTCGTGGCGGGCGTGGCGGCGTTCGTGCCCGCGGGGATGGACCGCTACAAGGCGCCGCGCGACCTCGTCGCCGACGCCCGCCTCGACGACCCGACCCGTGACATCCGCGTCGGCAGCTACGACTGGTTCCAGCCGAGCGTCGTGTTCTACGCGAAGCGCGAGGTGGCGAAGCTCCCCGGCCCGCACGCCGCCGCGGAGTTCCTCGCGGTGCCAACGCCCGGCTACCTCCTCATCCCCGAGCCGACGTGGCGGCAGTGGATCGAGCCGCTCACGACGACCCCGCACCGCGTTGTCGCCCGGAGGTTCGACTTCTACCGCAACTGCGACGTGCTGGTCGTGACCAACGAGCCGTGAACCGGTAGAATGCCCACGAGCCGCACCCGTAGCTCAACTGGATAGAGCATGCGCCTTCGGAGCGCAGGGTTGGGGGTTCAAATCCCTCCGGGTGTATTCCACGTCCGGCCGGCACGTCCGCGGGAGGAGCCCGGGTGCACGACACCATCCTTCAGTCCATCGGCCGCACGCCGCTCGTGAAGCTGCGGCGCGTCACCGCCGGCCTCGCGGCCACGATCGCGGCCAAGCTCGAATCGCTCAACCCCGGCGGCAGCACCAAGGACCGCGTCGCCGTCGCCATGATCGCCGACGCCGAGAAGCGCGGCTGGCTGCGGCCCGGCGGCACCATCATCGAGGCCACCGCCGGCAACACCGGCGTCGGCCTGGCGATGGCCGCGGCCGTGAAGGGCTACCGCTGCGTTTTCGTGCTGCCCGACAAGATGAGCAGCGAGAAGATCGCCCTGCTGAAGGCCTACGGCGCCGAGGTGGTCATCACCGCGACCAACGTGCCGCCGGATTCGCCCGACAGCTACAACGGCGTCGCCGACCGGCTGGCCCGCGAGATTCCCGGGGCGTGGCGGCCGAACCAGTTCACGAACCTGTCGAACCCCGAAGCCCACTACCGCACCACCGGCCCCGAAATCTGGGAGCAGACCGACGGCCGCGTCACGCACGTCGTCGGCGGCGTCGGCACCGGCGGCAGCCTCACCGGCGTCGGCAAGTACCTCAAGGAGATGAACCCCGACATCAAGGTGATCGGCGCCGACCCCGAAGGTTCGGTGCTGTCCGGCGGGTCGCCGGCGGCGTGGAAGGTGGAGGGGATTGGCGAGGACTTCGTGCCGCGGACGTTCAACTCCCAGATGGTGGACGACTGGGTGCGCGTCGGCGACGCGGAGAGCTTTCACACCGCCCGCGAGGTGTCCAAACGCGAGGGGATTCTGGTCGGCGGGTCGTGCGGCACCGCCATCGCCGCGGCGCTCCACTACGCCCGCCGGCTCACCGCCGCGGACCTGGTCGTGGTGCTCTGCCCCGACACGGGGCGGAACTACATGAGCAAGATGTACGACGACAAGTGGCTGGCCGCGAACAACCTGCAGATGGTGCCCGAAGTGCCGCACACCGTCGCGGAGTTGCTGACCGGCCGCGGCGAGCGGTCGCTGGTGACCATCGCCCCGACGGCGACCGCGGCCGACGCGGCGGACCTGTTCCGCTCGCGCGGCATCTCGCAACTGCCGGTGCTCGACCGGGGCAAGCCGGTCGGCAGCATCCACGAGGTGACGCTGGCCCGGGTGCTGCACGACCACCGCGACCCGGCGAAGGTGACGGTCGGCGAAGTGATGGCCCGCCCGCTGCCGCAACTCGACGTGGGCACGCACCTCGACGAGGCGTACCGGCTGCTGCTGTCCGGCAACACCGGCGTGCTGGCGACGCTCAACGGCGAGGTGGTCGGCATCGTGACGCGGATGGACCTGATCGACTACTGGACGCGCCAGCGCACCACCACGGGCTGAAAGCCCGGGGACGGCCGTCCCCGGGCTTTGCACCTCCTTCACCATCTGAGACCCATCAAGAGCATGACGCACATGCCCCCCGACGACTCCGGTGCCCTCGGGTTCAGCACCCGCGCCATCCACGCCGGCCAGCCCGCGGACCCCACCAGCGGCGCCACCGTGGTGCCGATCTCGGTCAGCTCGACGTTCACCCAGGCGGCCCCCGGCGAGCACAAGGGGTACGACTACGCCCGCAGCGGCAACCCCACCCGCACCGCTCTCGAAACCTGCCTCGCGGCGCTCGAAGGCGGCGAACGCGGCCTCGCCTTCGCATCCGGCCTCGCCGCCTCGACGGCCGTACTGCAAAGCCTGCTGAAGCCCGGCGACAACGTCCTCGCCGCGGCCGACCTGTACGGCGGCACCTTCCGCCTCCTCGAACGCGTCTTCAAGCCGTGGGGCGTGACCGCGACGTACACCGACGACAGCTCGATGGCCGGCTTCGCCGCGAAGTTCACGCCGCAGACGAAGCTGGTGTGGATCGAGACGCCGACCAACCCGCTGCTGCAAATCCTCGACATCGCCGCCGCCGCGGAACTGGCTCACGCCCGCGGCGCCCTGCTCGTCGTGGACAACACGTTCGCGTCGCCGTACCTCCAGCAG
>DASPHQ010000657.1:0-3921 GCA_035629595.1 Urbifossiella sp.
TCCGCGACGGCGGCGCCTTCGCCTGGGTGCAGGCGCTCGTCCGCGGGCCGATCCGCGTGCCGGCGGCGAAGGGGGCCGACCTTGCCGCGCAGCTGCTGCAAATGCCCCGGCTGCCGAGCCTCATCCTCCCCGACGAACTCCGACTCACCGAGGAAGCCGTCGCGCCGCGGCCGCGGCTCGTGGTGAAGCCGACGAGCCGCACCTACGGCCCGCCGATGCTCCGCGGCGAGCTGGCGTTCCTTTACGGTGATCAGACCGTGCCCGCGAACACGCCCGGCCGCGGCGTGCTGCTGAAGGAGGAGCGCCGCTTCCTCCTCCGCGACCCGGCCGCGGAAGCGGCGGCGCAGGCGGAACTCGCCCGCCTCGGCTTCCGCCCCGCGTGGGACGGCAACGCGCAGGTGCCGCAGGTGAAGCCGGCGCTGCTGCCGAAGATCGCCCGCGAGTTGGCCGCCGCCGGGTGGCTCGTCGAGGCCGACGGCAAGGTGTACCGCACGTCTGGCGCGTTCAACCTGGCCGTCCGCAGCGGCACCGACTGGTTCGACCTCAACGCCACCGCCGACTTCGGCGGCGAACTCGTCGCCCTGCCCAAGCTGCTCGAAGCGCTCCGCCGCGGCGACGGCACGGTCGTGCTCGGCGACGGCAGCCTCGGCCTCCTGCCCGAGGAGTGGCTGAAGAAGAACGGCCTCCTCGCCCGCCTCGGCACGGTGGAGGGCGACACCGTCCGCTACTCGAAGGCGCAGGTCGGCGTGCTCGACGCGCTGCTGGCGAGCCGGCCGGAGGTGGAGTTCGACACCGCGTTCGCCCGCGCCCGCGCCGAGCTGAAGAAGTTCACCGGCGTCGAGCCGGCCGACCCGCCGAAGGGGTTCGGCGGCGAGCTGCGCGAGTACCAGAAGGAGGGGCTCGGCTGGCTGCGGTTCCTGCGCCGGTTCGGGTTCGGCGGCTGCCTCGCCGACGACATGGGGCTCGGCAAGACCGTGCAGGTGCTGGCGCTGCTGGCGGGGAAGCGGTCGGGGCCGGCGCTGGTGGTGGTGCCGAAGTCGCTGGTGTTCAACTGGAAGGCCGAGGCCGCGCGGTTCGCCCCGAAGCTGAAGGTGCTCGACCACACGGGCCAGACCCGCGACCGCACCGGCGCCACGTTCGGGAAGTTCGACCTCGTACTGACGACCTACGGCACCCTCCGCAACGACGCCGAGGCGTTCGCCGACTTCAAGTTCGACACCTGCGTGCTGGACGAGTCGCAGGCGGCGAAGAACTCGGAGACGGAGACGGCGAAGGCGGTACGCCTCATCCGCGCCGACCACCGGCTGGCGCTGAGCGGCACGCCGGTCGAGAACCACCTCGGCGAGCTGTGGACGCTGTTCGACTTCCTCAACCCCGGGATGCTCGGCCGGGCGGCGCTGTTCGGCGTCGGCGCCGGCGGCCGCAGCATCGACCCGGAGGCGCGGGAGCTGCTGGCCCGCGCCCTGCGGCCGTACATCCTCCGGCGCACCAAGGACCAGGTGGCGAAGGACCTGCCGGCGAAGACGGAGCAGACGGTGTACTGCGACCTCGGCCCCGTCCAGCGCCAGCTCTACGACGAGCTCCGCGACCACTACCGCCAGGTGCTCCTCGACCGCGTGGACGCCGTCGGCATCGGCAAGTCGAAGCTCCAGGTATTGTCGGCGCTGCTGCGGCTGCGGCAGGCGGCGTGCCACCCGGGACTCGTCGATCCGAAGCGCGTCGGCGAGTCGTCGGCGAAGCTGGACGAGCTGGTGCCGCACCTGGAGGAGCTGGTCGAGAGCGGGCAGAAGGTGCTGGTGTTCTCGCAGTTCACGTCGCTGCTGGCGATCGTCAAGAAGCGGCTCGACGCGGCCGGGCTGGTGTACGAGTCGCTGGACGGCCGCACCCGCGACCGGGAGGCGCGGGTCGAGCGCTTCCAGACGGACCCCGATTGTCGGCTGTTCCTGATCAGCCTGAAGGCCGGCGGCGTGGGGCTGAACCTGACCGCGGCCGGGTACGTGTTCCTGCTCGACCCGTGGTGGAACCCGGCCGCCGAGGCGCAGGCGGTGGACCGCACCCACCGCATCGGTCAGACGAAGCCGGTGTTCGCGTACCGGCTCATCGCGCGGGACACGGTCGAGGAGAAGGTGCTGGCGCTGCAAAAGAGCAAGCGAGAGTTGGCGGACGCGATACTCGGCGGCGACGCGGGGCCGATCACGTCGCTGAAGCGCGAGGATTTGGAACTGCTGCTGTCCTGACGCTTGAAAGCCCACCCGTTGCAACGGGTGGGCTTCGTCCGTTCTACCTGCCCCGGCGCTTCTGCAAGTACGCGGTCAGGTCGTGGCCCAGGTCGGCGTCCGTCCGCAGCCGCACCAAATCGATCTCCATGCCGCGGCAGCCGTTCTCCAGCGCCGCGACGTGGTCGCCGAACGCCTTCAGATACCCCTCGCGGACGCCGAGCGGGTCGGTGAGGATTTCAGGCAGCCCCTCCAGCCCGCGGAACAGCGTCGTGTGGCGGAACGGGAAGTCCACCTCGGCCGCGTCGAGGGTGTGGAACAGCACCACTTCGTGCTTGTGGTAGCGCAGGTGCTGCAACCCCGCGAGGATGTCGGGCACGTCGTCGAGGAGGTCGCTGAAGACGAAGACGATGCCGCGGCGGCCGGTGCGGCCGGCGAGTTCGTGGAGGGTGCGGCCGAGGTTCGACGCCCCGGCGTGCGGCCCGTCGGCGAGCGCCCGGCAGCTCTCGCGGAGCTGGCTCATCTGCCCCGACGGCCGGAGGAACGCCCGCAGCCCGCCGGCGACGAGGGCGAGGCCGACGCTGTCCGACTGGCGGAGGACGAGGTAGCCCATCGCGGCCGCGGCCGAGCACGCCAGGTCGTACTTGGCGAGCTTCGCGGAGCCGTACCGCATGGAGTCGCTGGCGTCGACGACGAGCCAGGCGACGAGGTTGGTTTCCTGCTCGTACTGCTTGAGGTGGAAGCGCTCGGTGCGGCCGTAGACCTTCCAGTCGATGTGCTTGATGTCGTCGCCGGGGGCGTACTCGCGGTGCTGGGCGAACTCGACGGCGAACCCGTGCCGCGGGCTCCGGTGGCGGCCGGCGAGGTAGCCCTCGACGAACTGCCGGGCCTCCAGCTCGAGGCGATCGACGCGGGCCAAAACCGCAGGGTCGGGTAATGCCGGCATGAACTACCGCTCCCCGTCGCGGGGCACGACTGCCAGGAGCTTCCGCACGATCTCGTCCGGCGTCACGCGGTCCGCTTCGGCGTTGTAGTTGGTGATGACGCGGTGCCGCAGTACCGGCAGCGCCACCGCCTTCACGTCCTCCGTCGCCACGTAGGGGCGGCCCTTCAGCAGCGCCCGCGCCTTCGCCGCCAGGATCAGACTCTGCCCGGCGCGCGGGCCGGCCCCCCACGTCACGTACTTGCGCACGAAGTCCGGCACCCCCGCGTCGGCCGGCTCGCCGTCCTGACTCCCCGGCCGCGTCAGCCGGGCCAGCGTCAGCGCGTAGCGGATCACGAACCCGGCCGCCGGCACCCGCCGCACCAGGTCCTGCATCCGCAGCACCTCCTCGGCGTCCACCACCCGCTCCACCCGCGGGGCCGCCCCGGACGTGGTGCTCTCGATCACCCGGAACTCGTCGTCCTCCGACGGGTAGCCGTCGTGGATCGTGAACATGAACCGGTCCTGCTGCGCTTCCGGAAGTGGGTACGTTCCCTCCTGCTCGATCGGGTTCTGGGTCGCCAGCACGAAGAACGGGTTCGGCAGCGGGTGCCGGTTGCCGGCCACGGTCACTTGCCGCTCCTGCATCGCTTCGAGCAATGCCGCCTGGGTCTTCGGCGGGGTCCGGTTGATCTCGTCGGCGAGCACGACGTTCGAGAAGACCGGGCCGGGAAGGAAGCGGAACTCGCGGGTGCCGGTCGCGCGGTCTTCCGACAGCACTTC
>DASPHQ010000658.1:0-5689 GCA_035629595.1 Urbifossiella sp.
ATCTACAGCCTCGGCGGCACCCTGTACTTCCTCCTCACCGGGCAGACCCCCTTCCCCGACGGCACCATCGCGGCGAAGCTGGTCGCCCACCAGACGCGCGACCCGAAGCCGGTGGAGGCGTACCGGTCGGACGTGCCGCCGGGCATCCTCGACGTGCTGCGAATCATGCTGGCGAAGAACGCCGACGACCGCTACCAGTCGCCGATCGAGGTGGCCGAGGCTCTGGCCGAGTGGGCGGACATCGCCTGCGACCCGCCGCCGACGAAGGAGATGCCCGGCCTGTGCCCGCTGGTGCTGGCGCTGACCGGGCACGCGGTGGACAAGGCCGCCGGCACCGGGGCGTCGGTGCCGCTCGGCCGGGCGCTCTTCGGCCCCGGCCGGTCAGCGTTGCGCGGCGGAAGTTCCGGCCGCATGCCGACCGGCGGGTCCGGCCGGCTCGCGCCGTCGTCAGGCCGCGTCGGCGTGGCCGGGAAGTCGTCGTCGCGGAACCCGATGCCGGTGGCGCCGAAGTCCACGGCTCGGAACGCAGCCGTAGCCACTGCTCCACTGCGGCAGCGGCAGGCGCCGCTTCCCGTTGCGGAACCGGAGGACGAGTCCACGACCGACTACAGGATGGAGCCGCAGGCGTCGTCGCGCCGGGGGGTGTACGTCACGCTGGCGATCGCAATGGCGGTGGTGTTCTGCTCCGTGATCGCCGCCGGGTCGTACTTCATCGGCAAGGGTCAGACGCAGGACGGAGGCACGGCAAAGGGATCGCAGCCGGGCGTCGCAAACGACCTGCGCGCCCCGAACCTCGACGAGCCGGCGTATGCGCCCGAGGCGACGGCCCAGCAGGTCGACAAGGTCTGCACCGTGGAGTTCCGCGTCGGAGCGGTGGACGGCGGGGAGTGCCTCTGTCTCAAGGCCACGCCCGACGACCGGGCGCCAGGAGCGTTCGTCGCCAAACTCGACGCCGGCCTCGTGGGTCAGGGGAACCGGAACGACGTGGTCAAGAAGTTCGACGGGAAGGTGATCCGCGTCCGCGGTCAGGTGCAGAAGGCGCCGACCGGCCCGCCGACGGTCGAAGTTGAATCGTTCCGGCAGCTCTTGATCGTGCCGTCGCGTAACCCGTGAATGGGCCGGATGTTCCGGCCCAACGTCGGGCCGGGTTTCGATCCAACGTGTTATCGTGAATTGGGCTCATTCCGTGCGTGATGGGGGACCACACTCCCCACAGCACGCTAGAATTCGCTCGCAGACCGGCACAGGTTGACCAACCCGTCCAGATTGCCGAGATGGCGGTTGAACTCGGCTCGGAAAGCGGTCAGACTGAGGGCGTTGGGCGTCTCCCATCTGCGACTCATGCCCTATAGTAGCTACGCCGGCTGACCCCCTCCGCCGCCCGGCGAGGAACCCGACTCATGCCCGCCCCCGCTACGGTTCCCGAGTTCCTCGACCTGGTCGGGAAGAGCGGGGTCGCGGACGAGGCCAAACTGAAGGCGTACCTGGACAAGGTCGGTGGCCCCGCCGCCCTCCCCGCCGAGCCGACGAAGGCCGCCGGCCAGCTCGTCCGCGACGCCATGCTGACGTACTTCCAGGCCGAGCAAATCCTGCAGGGTAAGTGGAAGCGGTTCACCATCGGCAAGTACCGCGTCCTGGAGAAGCTCGGTTCCGGCGGCATGGGCACCGTCTTCCTGTGCGAGCACAAGCTGATGCGCCGCCGGGTGGCGGTGAAGGTGCTGCCGACGGCGAAGGCCGCCGACCAGGCGAGCCTCGACCGGTTCAACCGCGAGGCCCGCGCCGCCGCCGCCGTGGACCACCCGAACATCGTCCGCGCTTTCGACATCGACCAGGACGAGAACCTTCACTTCCTGGTCATGGAGTACGTGGACGGCACCAACCTCCAGGATCTCGTGAAGAAGGCCGGGCCGCTCGATCCGGTGCGGGCGTGCCATTACATCTACGCCGCCGCGGTCGGACTCGAACACGCCAACGCGATCGGCATGGTTCACCGCGACATCAAGCCCGGCAACATCCTGCTCGACCGGGCCGGCGTGATCAAGATTCTCGACATGGGCCTGGCCCGCCTGACCTTCGATCTCGACGACCACATCACGCGGAAGTACGACGAGAACATCCTCGGCACCGCCGACTACCTCTCGCCCGAGCAGGCCGAGGACAGTCACACCGTCGACATCCGCTCCGACATCTATTCGCTCGGCGCGACGTTTTACTTCCTCCTGACCGGCAGCCAGCCGTTTCCCGAAGGGACGATCCCGCAGAAGCTCATCTGGCACCGGTCGCGCGAGCCGAAGTCGGTGCGCGACATCCGCCCCGACGTGCCGGAGGCGGTCGCGTCCGTGTTGACGAAGATGATGGCGAAGAAGCCGGCCGACCGCTACCAGACGCCGGCCGAGGTGATGGCCGCGCTACAGGCGTGGGTGGCGATTCCGATCGCCTTGCCGTCCGACGCCGAGATGCCGCAGCTGTCGCCGGCGCTGGCCGCGGCACTGGGCGGCCGGCCAACCACGGCTCGCTCGACCGCGGCCCCGACGATGATTGTCGGCGCCGAGCCGGGGAGCGGCATCCGATTCAGTTCGTCGCCGAGCCCCAGTTCCGTCCCCACGCAGGTGGCGTTCGCACCGCCCCCCGAGCCGGCGCCCGGGGGCGGCGTGTGGGAGTCTCTCGACGAGGTGTCGGCGGTCGCGACAGGCGACACCGGCAAGTCGGGGCGCACCGTCCCCGAATCGCGGACGAACCGCACGCGCACGTCGGCCGGCGGTACACCCGCGCGGCGCGGGATGATGCCGCTGTTGGTGGCCGCGGGCGTGGCCGTCCTGTTAATCGCCGGCGGCGTCGGGGTGTACTTCGCGTTCATCCACACCAAGCCGACCGACCCGAATGTCAATCAGCCGGGACAGACCGGGGCGAAACGGCTGGTCGTGGCGAAATCGAAGGGCGACGGTGCGTTCCCGACGCTGTCGCAGGCCTTGGCGCGGGCGGCGGCCGGCGACACCATCGCCGTCGAGGAGCCGACGCTGAGCGAGGGGTTGATCAAGGTCGGGCGGCGCGACATCACCATCGAGTCGGCGCTACCCGAGGGGAAGCTGGTGGAGCTGAACCTGAGTACGAACACGCACGGGACGGCGGTGATCGAGGTGGCGAACGGTGCCGAGGGGTTCCGCCTCCGCGGGTTCGTGGTCGACGCCAAGGGCGGGGCCGACTTCGCCGTGAGTATGAGCGGCAACATCGCCGGCGCGACGCTGGAGAACGTGACCGTTCAGGGCGGCAAGAAGGGCGGCGTGCGGCTGTACAACGCCGCCGGCCAGGTGGGCAAACCGATCCTGCTGGACCGCGTCCGGGTTGTGGTAGCCGGCGGCCATGACGCCGGCGTGAAGGTGGAGACGCCGGGGAACCTGACGACCCGGGCGCTGGCCGTGAAGAACAGCCGGTTCGAGGGGCCGGGCCGCGCCGGCATTCGTTTCGAGGGACCGGTCGACGGGGCCGAAGTGACCGGCTGCCGCTTCTTCCAGCTCGACGCGGCGATCTCCGCCGCGCGGCCGGGCGACCGCCAACCGCTCAAGCTGAACGTGGTGCAGAACACGTTCGCGGAATGCAAGGTGGGTCTGTTCGTAACCGGACCGGGCGGCGCCGCCCCGGCGGTCGGGTTGACCGTGAACCGGAACTACTTCGCCCGCGTGTCCGAGGCGGTCGGCCGCACCGAAGGCGACCTGCCGGGCGTCACCGCGGCGCAGAACGGCCGGACCGCGGATTCGCAACCCGGCAACCTGAACCTCAACGCCGCCGTGGTCAACCCGCCGCCGGAGTTCTCCACCAACCGGGCCGACGACCTGTCCTTCCTCCGCTTCCTCCCCGGCGCCGCGCCGACCGTCGAGGGTCAGCGCGTCGGCGCGGAGTAGCGTCAGATCAGCGATTCGAGCAGGTACTTCAGCTTGCGCACCTCGGGCTCGACCGGGAACGGGCTGTCCGGCACGTCGCGCACGTCCACCGTCAGGGCGCGGTCGTAGCGGACGCGGTCGAGCTGCGTCACCACGCGCCCGTATTCCAGTTCCCCCTGCCCGACGCGCACCTGGAACTGGTCCGCTGTGGTGCCGCTGTCGCGCAGCCGGACGTGGCGGACGTACGGGAACGCGGCGTCGTGCCCGACCGGCCCGTGCGGCGTGACGTGGTAGTGGCTCGGGTCGAGCGTCAGCCCCAACCCCGGCACCCGGCGGCACAGCTCGACCGCACCCGCCGGGTCGGCCGTCACCGTCGCTGAGTGCGTCTCGATCGTCAGAATCACGCCCTCCCCTTCGGCCGTCCGCACCCAGTCCGACAGGCGACTCGTCTCGGTGTCGAGGTCGGCCCCGAGCGGGGCGGCGGGGACGGTCACGGTCGGCACGGTCATCACCCGGGCGAGCCGGCAGACGGCGCGCAGCTCGGCCCGCGCCTCCTCCGGGTCGGGGTTGTCGATGACGACGTGGAACGCTGCCAGCGGCAGGTTCGCGGCCTTGAGCCGCTGGGCCACCCGGCCGGGGTCGGACCGGACCTCGGCCGGCGTCAGGTGCGGCCCGGCGGCGTGGACCGCCAGGTCGGCCTTCGGAAAGCGCATCTCCCGGATGGTGCGGAGGGCGTCCTCCAGCGGCAGCCGGGTGAAGCACAACGTCGAACAGGCTACGTACACGGCGTGGCCCTCCCCGCGGGCGCGCGTCGATCGTGGTCCCGGCCGCCGCCCCCGCAGGCGCCCGAGTCCGTCCCCCTAAACGTCCCGGCGACATACCCGTCGCCGCGGGGACATGCAAGGAAAAAAGCGGGGAAAACGATCTTCCGCAGGGCACCGCCGGGCGGTATCTGTTCGCCCCCGTTGCCCGCCTTGCCGTACTCCCGGGTGCGCGATGACCCTGCCGACCGCCGACTGGCTCGCGGCCCTCGACGAAATGGATGTCGCCGTCGCGTCCGCCCTCGCCGGGCTCGACGAGTTCGAGGCCCGCTGGCCGGACCCGCCGGTTGAGGCGCGTGCGTCGCCGCTGGACTCGTTGGAAGCGCGGCTGTCCGGCTGGGACGAGCGATTGGTCGCGGCCGGACGGCTCGCGGAGGGGCTGGAGCGGGAGTTCGCCGAGGGCGCGGCGGCGGCCGGTCGGTGGGTCGAAGCGTTCACCGAATGGCGGGGGCGGATACAACAGCCGGCGGACCAGCCCACCTGAACGGGAGCCGCCATGCCGTCGGTCGCCGTCGTCATCCCGGCCGCGGGGCAGTCGTCGCGGTTCGGCGGCGTGGAGAAGAAGCCGTTCGTGTCGCTCGACGGCCGGCCGGTGTGGCAGCGCTCGGCCGAGCTGTTCTGGAACCGCCCGGACGTGAGCCGCGTCTACCTCGTGATTTCGCCCGACGACCGCGCCGACTTCCGCTCGCGCTTCGGGCACCTCATCGCCTTCGCCAACGTGGAACTCGTCGACGGCGGGGCCGAGCGCTTCGAGTCGGTCGCCAACGCACTCGCCCGCATCCCCCCCGAGGTTGAACGGGTCGCGGTCCACGACGCCGTCCGGCCGTTGGGGACATCGGCGCTCATCGACGAAGTCTTCATTGCGGCCGCGGAGCACGGCGCCGCCCTGCTCGCGGTGCCGGTCGCCGACACGCTCAAGCAGGTGGACGCGGCCACGAACCGCGTTACCGGTACGACGCCGCGGACGGGGCTGTGGCAGGCCCAGACGCC
>DASPHQ010000659.1:0-2497 GCA_035629595.1 Urbifossiella sp.
CTCATGCTCCGACTGAAACGGGCTCTCGTCGTCGGCGGGGCGACCATCCTGGCGTTCATCCTCGTGTTACCGACCACGGCCCAGGGGGTGCGGACGAACGTCCCGGACATGGGGACCAGGCTGAGCAAGACCCCGCTGCTCGGCCCGAAGCTGTTCGCCGGGCCGTCCCTGGCGAAGGTCGATCTGGCGTACCTCGTCGGGCTGTGTGTGTTCGGACTGACCCTGTACTTCGGCTCGAAGGCCGCCGGCCTCCTGCTCGCATCGGACGCGTCGCACGAGGTCAACCACGAACCGGCCCATTTGGTGATCGTCGGCGGGGCAAGCCTCTCCCTCCTGGCGGACGCCGCGCTACTCTACCTCGGCCTGTGCGACCGGATGTGGGGGAAGACCTCGTTCTCCTTCATCGCCCTGCTGTTCACGACCGTGTACGTCCTGGGGATCGTGGCCGTGTCCCTGATCCTGACGAACATCCGCACAGAACTCAGTCAACTGGAGGACCGATGAAGCCGTTCACGCTGCTGTTGTCCGTGGGGAGTGGGCTGATGCTGCTCCTGGTCTTGCTGGCGGGGGACAGCTCCCAGCCGCTTCCCGAGGAGAGGCCGTTCCCCGACCCCGACCCGTACGAGACCGTCGTGATCGTCGCGGTCGATCTGTCGGGCAGCTACCTGCCGCTGCTCGCCGACCGGGGCAAGGCGTGGGAGTTCCTCCAGCGGGTACTCGACCGGTACGCCCGCGGCCGGGGCCGCGAGAAGCTGGTGATCGCCCAGCTCAGCGGGAACAACCGGCCGATGATCCTCGACACCACCCCGGACCGGCTCCGCCGGGACTTCGACACGCCCGAGGCGTTCAAGGCGTTCCTGCACGCGAAGGCCGACCCGAAGGCGAGTCGCCTGTACGACGGGATGACCGAGTCGATCGACTACGCGCTGGGCATCCCGGGCGTCACGCCTCAGACGAACGTCGTCGTCCTGTTCCTGACGGACTACGAGGACAACCACAGTTCGCCGGGCGGCGAGGCCCGGCTGATGCGGGCGATCGGCACGCTCGGCAAGCGGCCCGGGTCGGCGGTCGGGTTCTACTACGTCGGGCAGCACCTCGCCGCCAGGCTCCGCGACGACGTGAGGGCGACCGGCGTCAAGAACTTCGTCGTCCACTCGGCCATCGAGACCGAGATTCCCCTCCCGAACCTGGATTGAGGCGCGCCGTGACGAACTCGCAGAAGGACGGAGTCGTCTCGCTCCGCGGGATCGCACTCGGTGGGCGGCTGTGCCACGCGATCCGGTCCATCCCGGGCCAGCCGTCCGCGCCGTCCGACGGCGGCATCACACCGGGGACGCACCCGCCAAACGCGCCGCCCACTGGTCCCAAACCAACCTCGATACCGCCACCCAGCGAATTCGAGATACCCCGCCGGCGGATGCTCCGCCTCCGACCGACCCCGGTGGGGCGTGTTCGCCGAGGAAGCCGCCAAGAGTGACCGATTGACCACACGGGCAGGGACGCCCCACCAAGAGGTCGTTATGAGCGTCCGGAAGAAGACGGACGATCTCGACCCGGAACAGCCCGCGGGGTGTGCCGGGTGCGGGTTCATCCTGCTGGTCACCGCGGGCATCTGTTCGACAGCGCAACCACCGGCCACGGATGCCGCCCGCGGCTGCGCATTCATCGGATTCGTCGGGATCCTGATTTGGATCGGCCACCTGATCGGTGAGCACCTCAAACGGGCCGCCCCCGAGCGGGCGGCCCGGCGGGAGCGGTTGGTCGAGGCGGTGCGCCAGAGGCGGGCCGGGTGGGAGCTGCAGCGGCACGAGCGGCAACGGCAGGTACGGGAGCGAGAGCGGGAGCGGCAAGAGCGGCAGGCCGAGCACGACCACGCGAGCCAGGAGCGCGAGCACCGCCGCACGGCGATTCCCCGGCTGACGAAGTGGTACGAGGAGCAGAAGGCGGAGATCGAACGCGCGATCCCGGCGGGAACGGATCGCGAGACGGTCCTCCTGACCCTGTGGGACAGGTACGACCAGTTGCTGAAAGAACTCCTGGAGGAGATGAAGCCGTGAGCGTGTTTTTGGGGACCGACCGCAGCACGGGCCGGCGGGTGCGACTCCCGGCCGATTCGTGGCGGACGCATTACCACCTGATCGGCAGCACCGGCACGGGCAAGACGACGGCGATCGAGGCACTGCTGCACCAGTTGCTCGTCGAGCCGCGCAGTCCGGCCTGCCACTTCATCATCGACCGCATGGGCAGCTTCAGTTACTCGCTGCTGTGCTGGTTCGCCTCGCCGTGGTGCCCGGCCTGGGTGCGCGAGCGGCTGATCTACGTCGAGGGGGCCAACGAGCGGGTCGTCATGCCGTTCAACCCGCTGCTCTTCGACACCCCGGCCCACGGGTACTACAAGGTCGGCCGGGCGACCGACTGCATCCTGCGCGCCTGGGCGAGCCAGAACATCGAGGAAACGCCGCGGCTGGCCCGGTGGATCTTCAACGCCTTCTGGAGC
>DASPHQ010000660.1:0-6143 GCA_035629595.1 Urbifossiella sp.
ACTTCACCCGGCTTCAGCGCCGCGGCGGCGGCCGACACCGCCGGCCCGACGACCTCGTTCGCGGCCTTCTTGACCGGTCGGCCGAGTAGCTCGCCGAACCGGGCGGCGACCTTGTCCATGGTCAGGTTGGCGCGCTCCTCGGGCGTGGCCTTCTCCGGCCGGCCGAGGTGGCTCATGGCGATCACGGCCGCGCCGGCGTCGAGGAGTGCCTGCACGGTGGGCAGCGCCCCGCGGATGCGGCGGTCGTTCTTGACCGCGCCAGTCTTCTTGTCCAGCGGGACGTTGAAGTCCACGCGGACGAGCACCGTCTTGCCGGGGAGCGGGCCGAGGTCGCTGATGGTCTTCTTGGGCATCGCGGAGTCCGTGGGCCTCAGTCGTCGAAGTACACTTCCTGGTCGGGCTCGTGAACCGTCACCTTGCCGCGGGCGAACTCTTCCAGCCGGCTGAGAAGGGTGCGCGGGTGAACGCTGGGTGTCGGGCCGCCGGTGCTGAACACGATCTTCTCGCCGCCGCCCGTGAAGGTGAACTCGTACATCACCATCTCGCCGCGATACTCCTGCGTGCCGTCGGCCAGGTTGGTGATCCGCATCACGTTGCGCTGCTTGCCGCGGAGCGACTTCCGCACCACCACCCGCTTCAACTCGTCCCAGTGGATCTCGGTCGCCTCGCCGCGGTGGACGGAGCGGACGCCCTTCGTGCGGACCTCGAAGATCCGGGCCTGGCCGGTCAGCCCGACCCAGACGCCGAGCCCGCCGGCCAGCACGACGACCGCCGCACCGATCAGCGCCAGTGGTGCGGTGAACAGGGCGACGACGGCGACCACGACCCCGAGGCCGAGCACGCCGAGACCCCCGGCGAAGAACGCCGCGTTGGCGTTCCCGGAGGTCAGAAGGAGCTTGCCAAGCGAATCCTTCTTCTTCGCCATCGCCGCGCCTCCGGCCGCCCGGGTTACGCCTTCTTGATCATGTACTGGAGGAGGTCCACGCAGCGGTTGCTGTAGCCCCACTCGTTGTCGTACCAGCTCACCAGCTTGAAGAACTTGCTGTTCAGCTCGATGCCGCTGCCGGCGTCGAAGATGCTGCTGTGGTTGTCGTGGATGAAGTCGCTGCTCACCACCTCGTCGGCCGTGTACGCGAGAATGCCCTTCATGTACGTCTCGCTCGCCTTCTTCATGGCGGCGCAGATGTCCTTGTAGCTCGTCTCCTTCGTCGTCTTTACCGTCAGGTCCACCACACTGACGGTCGGCGTCGGCACGCGGAACGACATGCCCGTGAGCTTCCCCTTCACCTCGGGGATGGCCAGCCCGACGGCGCGGGCGGCGCCGGTGCCGCTCGGGATGATGTTGATCGCCGCCGACCGGCCGCCCTTCCAGTCCTTCTTGCTCGGGCCGTCCACCGTCTTCTGCGTCGCGGTGTAGCTGTGGACGGTCGTCATCAGCCCCTCCTCGACGCCGAAGCCCTCCTTGAGCAGGACGTGGATGACGGGGGCGAGGCAGTTCGTGGTGCAGCTGGCGTTGCTGACGATGTGGTGCTTGGCGGCGTCGTACTTCTCGTGGTTGACGCCCATCACGACGGTGATGTCCTCGCCCTTGCCGGGGGCCGAGATGATGACCTTCTTCGCCCCGGCCGTGATGTGGCCCTGGGCCTTCTCGGCCTCGGTGAACAGGCCGGTGCTCTCGATCACGTACTCGACGCCCAGCGCCTTCCACGGCAGCGCGGTCGGGCCTTCCTTCACGGCCAGGCACTTGATCTCGTGGCCGTTCACGACGAGCACGTCGTCCTCGGCCACGCCGGGGGCCGACTTCTTGCTGGCGACCTCGCCGGCGAACTTCCCCTGGGTGGAGTCGTACTTGAGGAGGTAGGCGAGGTTGTCGGCGGGGACCAGGTCGTTGACGGCGACCACGTCCAGCGTCTTTCCGAGGTGTCCCTGCTCGACGAGCGCCCGGAAGACCAGCCGGCCGATCCGCCCGAACCCGTTGATCCCGACCTTGACTGCGGCCATCTGCGTGCGTCTCCCGTGGGGTGCCGTTCGGGGATGAATCTACGGATCGGGGGTCTGAAATCCAACCCTCACGCCGGTACCCCTCACGTGCTAACGGCTGAAAGCCCACCCGCCGCGGCGGGTGGGCTTCGCCCGTCCTGCGGCACTCGAAGAATGATGAGACTGCCTACACATCCAGGTCTTCGGGCACCGCCTGGTCGGCCTTCTCCATGATGAACCGGTAGCGGTGCTCGGCCTCCTTGCCAAGCAGCTCCCGGAAGGCGTCGTGGGCGTCCAGGTTGGAGTCGATCTCGACCTTCAGCAGGGTGCGGTTCTTGCGGTCGAGCGTCGTCCGCGCCAGGTCGGCCGCGTCCATCTCGCCGAGCCCCTTGAACCGGGTGATCTCCGGCTTCGCGTTCGCCCGCAGGCCGGCCAGGATCTCCTCCTTGTGCTCGTCGTCGATGGCCCAGGTCGTCTCCTTGCCGACGTTGATCCGGTACAGCGGCGGCTGGGCGATGAACACGTGCCCCTTGCGGATCAGCTCCGGCGCGTGGCGGAAGAAGAAGTCGAGCATCAGCGTGGTGATGTGGCACCCGTCGGCGTCGGCGTCCATGAGGAGGATGATCTTGCCGTAGCGGAGGCCGTCGTAGTGGAACTTGTCGCCCGCGCTGGTGCCGATCGCGGTCACCAGGTCGGCGAGTTCGGCGTTCCCGAGCACCTTCGCCGTCGGCAGGTCCTCGCCGTTGAGGATTTTCCCCCGCAGCGGCAGGACCGCCTGCGTGGTGTTGTTCCGCCCCTGCTTCGCGGAGCCGCCGGCCGAGTCGCCCTCGACGATGAACAGTTCCGTCTCGTCGCGGTCGGTGCTCTTGCAGTCGGCGAGCTTGCCGGGGAGGCTGAGGCGGCGGCTGCCGGGCGTCTTCCGTTTCACTTCGACGACCGCGGCCCGGCTCGCCTCGCGCGCCTTCGCCGCCAAGATGATCCGCCCCACGATGGCGTCCGCGGCCGTCTTGTTGTTGTTCAGCCACGCCTCCAGCGCCGGGCGGACGAAGTTATCGACCGCGGCCTCCATCTCCGGGTTGTTGAGGCGCTGCTTCGTCTGCCCCTCGAACTGCGGCTCGCGGACGAACACCGACAGCACGGCCGTGACGCCCTCGCGGATGTCGTCGGCGGTGACCTTCAGCCCCTTGATCTTGATGTCGTGCGTCTCGACGTAGCCGTTCACGGCCTTGCGGAGCGCCGACTTCAGGCCGTTCTCGTGGGTGCCGCCGTTCGGCGTGCGGATGCCGTTGACGTAGCTGCGGTACGTCTCCTCGGTGGACTCGGTCCACTGGAGGGCGATCTCGATCTTGCTGCCGGTCTCGCGCACGGCCGAGAACGCCGCCTCGGTGACGCTCGGCTTGCCGCCGTCGGTGACGAGCTTCAGGAGGAACGCCGGCAGCCCGCCGGGGTTGTGCAGTTCGTGGACGTGGCCGCCGTGCTCGTCGCGGAAGGTGAAGTGGAGCCCGCTGTGGATGAACGACATGTCCTCCAGCCGGGCCTTGAGCGTGTCGGCGTCGAACTTGGTGGTCTTGAAGATGCTCGGGTCGGGCTCGAACGTGATGACGGTCCCGTGCCCGCGAAACGGACCGACCTTCTCGATCTTCCCCTGCGGCACCCCCTTGGCGTACTCCTGCCGGTACTCGAATCCGTCGCGGCGGACCAGGGCGACGAGCTTCCGGGAGAGCGCGTTCACGACCGACGCCCCGACGCCGTGGAGGCCGCCGGAGTGGAGGTAGCCGCTCTCCGTCTCGCCGAACTTGCCGCCGGCGTGGAGCACCGTCAGCACCAGTTCGAGGCCGGACTTGCCGTGCTTCTTGTGAATCTCGACAGGGATGCCGCGGCCGTTGTCAGCCACGGTGATGCTGTCGCCGCTCTTGTGCAGGGTGACGGTGATGTGGTCGGCGAAGCCGTTGATGTACTCGTCGACGGCGTTGTCGATGATCTCCCAGGCGAGGTGGTGGAGCCCCTTCGCGTCGACGCCGCCGATGTACATGGCGGGCCGCTTGCGGACGGGCTCCAGCCCTTCCAGAACCTGGATGTCATCGGTGCGGTACTGGGCGTTCCGCCCCGCGCTCATGGTGCTCATCGGCTCGGTCCCGTCAGTCGTGGTGTGCCCCGATAGCCCGGGGACGGCCGTCCCCGGGCTTCACCCCTCAGTCAAGCGGACGACCCGTCGCTGTCGGCCGCCCTTCGCGGCACCTTCCCGTCGATCTCGTCCCAGTTCACCAGCTCGATCGGCGGCGGGAGTACGCGCACGAACTTCGTCCGCACGCCCGGCTTCTCCCCCTTGCCGCCGCGGTTCTGGATCTTGATCGCCCCCGGCCCGAACTCCTGCACCTTCCCGGCCTCCGTCTCCAGTTGCAGTTTGTCGAACCGGCCGCCGACCAGCACGCCGCCGACGCACTGGTCGCCCTCCAGCTTGATGCCGAGTACGCCCTTCGCCGCGCCGCTCACCACGTTCACCGAGTCGATGCCGAAGTGGATCAGGTGCCCGCCGGCCGACGCCAGCATCACGCCCGTCTCGCCGCCGACCAGCTTCGCCATCACCGCCTTGTCGCCGTCGTCGAGCTTGACGAAGCGCCGGCCAGACTTCGTGGACTCGGTGCGGAACAGCGCCAGCGGGACGCGCAGCACGTTCCCGGCGCTCGTCGCCACCAGCAGGTACGGGCCGCCGTCCGGCACGTCGGCGGGGGTGAAGCGCGGGTCGGTGGTCACCGCCGCGATCACCTTCGCCCCGTCGGCGAGCTTGAAATACTTGGTGATCGGCTCGCCGTGGCCGGTGGTCGCCGGCACCTCGTTCACCCGCATCGTGTACGCGGCCCCGTCGTCGGTGAAGAACGCGACGTGGTCCAGCGTGCTCGCCGGGGTCACCGCCATCACCTCGTCGCCCTCCTTCACCCGCGTCGTTTCCAGCGACTGCAACCGGCCGACGCGCTTCAGCCAGCCGTTGCGCGTCAGCACGACGTTGGCGTTCTCGCGGACGATGTACGCCTCCTCGTCGAACTCCAGCACGTCCTCGTCCTGCGCCATCCGCGTCTTGCGGCGCTCCGGGAACGCCGCCGCGAGCTTCTCGAACTCGTCGCGGACGACGCCCCACAGCTTCTTCTCGGACGCCAGGATCGACTGGATGCGCGCCGCCTCTTTCCGCTTCTCGGCCAGCTCGTCGATGATCTTCTGAATCTCCATCTGGGCGATCTTGTACAGCTGTGCGTCGAGGATCGCCGTGACCTGCTCATCGTCGAGCTTGAACGCCGCCTTCAGCTTCTCGGCCGCGTCCGGCTTCCCCGTACTCTCGCGGATTAGCTTGATCGCCCGGTCGAGCGCGTTGAAGATGATCGCGAAGCCTTCGAGGATGTGGATGCGCCGCTGCAGCACCCGCAGCTGGTACTCGAACCGCCGGCGGACGGTGGCGAGGCGGAAGTCGAGGAAGTGGCGCAGGAAGTCCTTGAGCGACAGGCCGTCGCGCGGCACCATCGTCTTGCCGTCGTCGAGCGGGACGAGTGCCGTCATGTTGTAGGAGAACGTCTTCTGCAGGTCGGTGTGCTTGTAGAGGTAGGCCATCACCAGCGCCGCCTCGGTGTTCGGTCGCAGCTCCAGCGTGATCCGCAGCCCCTCCTTCTCGTTCGTCTCGTTCGACAGCCCCAGCAGCTGCGGCAGCTTGCGGTCCTCGATCATGCCGCCGATCGTCTTCTCCAGCTCGCCCTTGTCCACGCCGTAGGGGATGGACGTGACCACGATCTGCGACCGGCCGCGGCCCAGGTCTTCTTCCTTCCACTCGCCCTGCACCTTGATGCTGCCGCTGCCGGTCTCGTAAATGTTGCGGAGCGTCGCCCGGTCGGTCACGATCTTGCCGCCGAGCGGGAAGTCCGGCCCCTTCACCCGCTCCATCAGCACCGCGACCGTGGCGTCGGGGTTGTCGATGAGCACCACGCACGCCTTGAGCACCTCGGCGAGGTTGTGCGGCGGGATCTGCGTCGCCATGCCGACGGCGATGCCCGCGACGCCGTTCACCAGCAGGTTCGGGAACTGCGCCGGCAGCACGGTCGGCTCGCGCCGCGTGCCGTCGTAGCTCGGGGCGAAATCGACCGTCTCGCTGTCGAGTTCGTTGAGGAGCAATTCCGCCT
>DASPHQ010000661.1:0-3515 GCA_035629595.1 Urbifossiella sp.
CGGATGTCGATGATCCGCTCGTCGATCTCGGGGATTTCCTCCTCGAATAGCGTGCGGACGAAGTCCGGGTGGCAGCGGCTGAGCACGATCTTGACGCGGTGCCCCTGCCGCCGCACTTCCAGGATGACCGCCTTGACGCGCTCGCCGACGTGGTGGGTTTCGCCGGGAATCTGCTCGCTGCGCGGCAGGAGCGCCTCGCTCTTGCCGAGGGAGACGATGGCGGTGCCGGCGTCCACGCGGGTGACGGTGCCGATGAGGAGTTCGCCCTTCTTGCCGGTGAACTCGTTGTAAACGGTGTCGCTCTCGGCCTCGCGGATCTTCTGGATCATCACCTGCTTGGCCGACTGCGCGGCGATGCGGCCGAGCAACTCGGGGTCGATGTCCTTCTCGCCGAACTTGGCGATGATGCTGCCGGTGGACTGGTCGATCTGGACGAGCACGCCCTCTTCCACCTGGAAGTGGCGCTCGGCGGCGAGCTTGATGGCCTGTTCGATGCCGACGAAGATCGTCTCGCGGGCGATCTTCTTCTCCTCGTGCATCTTCTCGACGAGCTCGAGGACGGCCTTGCCGGGGTCTTTCTTGGTGGTCATGCTGGCGTCCTCCGGGGTCGGGAAGGATGAAGGATGAAGGATGAAGGATGAATCGAACCCGGCGTCTTCGATTCATCCTTCATCCTTCATCCTTCATCCTTCCGGCATGTCGGGTGGTCGTGGGGTGTCACTGGGGGGGGTGATGAAAGTCAAACACCCGGCGCGGCGGGCCGGAGGGGCCGCACCGACCGGGTGGTCAGAGCGCGAGACCGACCGCGGTGCCCGAGCGGGGCGCGGCCGACCTCCGGGAGTCGCCGTCCGCCGCGGCCCGGATACGCGAACACCGGCCGAAGGGCCGGTGCGTCCGTGGGGCCGCGGGTGACAGGAGTATTGTTGGCGCTACCCGCCCCGGGTGCAAGGGGGTTCCCGAGAAGTTTTCGGGTCGGGGTCGTCAGGAACGACCGCCCGCGCGGGTGGCGCCACCGCGGGCTCGTGGTCCAGGTCGTCGCCGTGGCAGCCGTGACCGACCAGGGGGAGAACCAGGAGGGTCAACAGAAGTACGCCGCTTGCGGCGGTGCACCGCGGTGCAACGCCGCAAGCGGCGGAAGAGGGGCCACTCATCGCACACCCTTCAGGTGCCGGTCGAGGAACCGCACCGTCGCCGCCATGCCGGTGGCCGCCTGCCCCGGCCCCCACGGCCCGTGCCCGGTCGCCGGCACCCTCACCAACTCCGCCTCCGCCCCCGCCGCGACCAACTTCTCGTGCAGCTTCTCGGAGTGGACGATCGGCACCACGATGTCGGTCGTGCCGTGGACGATCAGCAGCGGCGGCACCCCCTTCGCCGCGAGGCAAATCGGCGACGCCCGCTTGTACACGTCCGGGTCGGTCTTGCACGCCTTGCCCAGGAACGGGACCAGGAACGTGTCCACCAGCTCGGGGCTCGCGGAGAACAGGCTCAGGTCGGTGGGGCCGAAAAAGTCGATGACGCACTTCGCGGCCAGCGGCTCCTCGCCGGCCGGCGGCGCGGCGGGGTCGAACGCGGCCAGCATCGCCAGGTGGGCGCCCGCGGAGAAGCCGCCGACGGCGACCCTGTCCGGGTCCGCGTTGAGCTTCTTGGCGTTGGCGCGGACGTACTTGACCGCGGCGCGGACGTCGTCGAGCGGGGCCGGGAACTGGTGCTTCGGCGCCAGCCGGTAGCTGGCCGACGCCACCACGTACCCCTTGGCCGCGAGAGCCTCGATCACCCAGCCGAGTTGCGCCCGCGTGCCGAGGCGCCACGCCCCGCCGTGGAACAGCACCACCGCCGGGTACGGCCCCCCCGCGGCCGGCGCGGCGACGTCCATCTTGAGCGTCTCGCCGCCGGCGACGGCGTAGGTGACGGCGCGGGTGACCGTCACCCCGGTGTCGGGCCGGGCGGGCGCGGGGACGGCGGCGAACGGGACGACGGCGGCGAGTGCCAGCGCGGCACGGACAAACATCCGGGCGCCTCCGGGGACGGGGGACGACGGCATTGTACGCCGCCCGCTACTCCTTCGGGCGCGGTTGCGCGGTCGGCGCCGCCGACAGGCGGAAGCAACCGAGTTGCCGCTGCACGTCGTCGTGCTGGAACTCCAGCGTCACGCGGAGGGCGGCCCCGGCCGGGACGGCGACGGGTTCGGCCAGTTCGACCACGAGGAAGTGGCCCTTGCCGAACTCCGCCGCCCAGCCCGTGATGTCGTCGGCGTCGATGACGAGCGGCGGGGTGGCGTCGTCGCCCGTGCTGTGGTCGGCCCAGGCCCGGACGAGTTTCAGCGCGACCGGCGGGTCCGACTTCCCGGGCGGGACGAGTTCGGCCTTGACCCCGGACAGCACGAAGGGGCCGTCCGCGGACCGGCCGGGGCCGTTCATCGGCAGCGACGGGTGCGGCAGGACTTCGAGCCGCAGGCTGTGAACCTTCGCGGGGAGGTCGCGGATGGTGAGGGTGTAGCGGTCTTTGTCCGGGTGCTTGCCGCTGACCAGGACCGAGTCGTCGTCCTGGAGCTTGAGCGTCGCCCCGCCCTCCGACTTCATCTCGGCGGGCTTGAGGACCGACCACCCGTTCGGGTCGGCCGGCCGCGTCTTTGCTTCGGGCGCGGGGGTGCCCACCGGGATGCGGGCGAGGCGCAGGCCGTGGTGGATATCACCGCCCGACGGCGGGAGTGTGTAGCGAACCCAGGCCCGACTGTACCCGGGCTCGAAGTTCCAGCCGCCGCCCCGGTGGATCGGTTCCGGGGTTCCGCTGGCCGCCTTCTCGGTGTCGGCACACCACTCCCATACGTTTCCGTGCATGTCGAACAGCCCCAGCCGGTTGGCCTCGAACAGGCCCACCTTGCATGTTCGGTTCAACCCCTTGTCGAAGTTCGCCTGGCCCGGCAACAGGGTATTCGTCGGCCGGGCGAAATAGAAGTCGAATGCGCTGTCCGCCTTGTCCGCCATCGGGCCGCCCCGACAGGCGTACTCCCACTCCGTCGCGGTCGGCAGCCGGTACACCCAGCCCGTCTCCTTCTCCCGCTGGTTCAGCTTCGCCACGAACACCTGGCACTGGTCCCACGACACACTCTCGACCGGGAACCGCTTCAGGTCCGCGTCCTCGATCCCCTTCACCGCGTCCGCTCCGGCGCCCGTGCGGGAGAAGTGGCTGGGGTTCTCGCCCATCACCTTCTGCCACTCCTCCTGCGTGACCTCGTACTTGCCCAGGTAGAAGTCGGCCGGGATCTCCATCTCCTTATCGCCCAGCTTGTCCTTGCCGCCACCCAGCCAGGACTTCCCCTTCGGCACGAGCACGAACTCCATGCCGATGCCGTTCGTGAACGGCGTCGGCAGCAGATTCCGTGTGGTGACAGGAGCCGGGGTGTTGGCGCTCACCCACTTGGCATCAATGATCCGGCCGTGGTGGCCGTTGCCGGAGGAGTCGGTGAGAGTATCGCCCTGGCCTTCATCGACGTGATAGAGCGCTATCGTGTCCCG
>DASPHQ010000662.1:0-4764 GCA_035629595.1 Urbifossiella sp.
GGTGACGCCGGTGAAGGCGTGCCGGCGCGGCACGCTGTACCGGTTGGCGTCGAACGCGACGGTCTGGTACTTGTCGACCTGCCCGGGGTGGATGACGCAGGCGTCGAACGGCCGGGCGGGCCGAGGGCCGGCGGCGGCGAGGTCGTGCGCGAGGCGCTCGGCGACGGTTTGGGTGGCCTTCCCGGCGGTGCGGTCGCGGGCCTGGAGGCAGCACCGGCGGAGGTGGTCGTTCAACTCGGCGAGGTCCTTCACCCGCGGCACGGGTGTGGCCCACATCCGCTCCAGGTCCTTGACGCGATTCTCGACGCGGGGCTTCTCCTGGGGCGTGGCGGGCATGCAGAACTTGGGCGCGAAGGCGTGGTGCGAGGCGAGGGCGGCGTACCGCGGGTGGAGGGTGCGCTCGCGGCCGCGGAGGACGTGGGCGGCGACCGTCGTGGGGTTGTCCCACCACACCTCGCGGGGCACGCCGCCGAAGAAGTCGAAGGCCGCGCACAAGCCGTGGAGGACGGCCTCGGTCCGCTCGGTGGGGAGGACGAGGGCGAAGGGCGCGTTGGAGTAGCTCCAGGTGACGACGAGGACGGGCACCAGTTTTCGCCCGTCGGGGAAGTCGACGTGGATGTGCCCGAAGTCGGCCTCGGCGCGGTGGCCGGGGGCGTGGTCGAGGGGTACGAGGGTCTCGCGGGCGGCGTCGCGGCGGTGCTTGAGGTAGCGATGGATGGGGTTGTAGCTGCCGGCGTACCCGTGCTCGGCGACGAGCCGGCGGTAGACCTGGGTGGCGGTGTGCCGCTGCTTGCGGGGGGCGGTGCGGTCGGCGTCGAGGATGGCGTCGACGGCGGCCTGGAAGGCGCCGAAGACGGGGGCGGGGCGCGGGGCGGCGAGGGTGTACGGCTTGGGCTCGGGGTCGGCGAGGGCCTTGCGGATGGTGTCGCGGCCGACGCGCAACTGGCGGGCGATCTGGCGGGCGCTGACGCCGTCGCGGTGGAGGCGGCGGATCTCGGCGAAGTCGTCCACGGTACGCATCCGAACCCCCCGCGGCCGGGGGAACGGCCGGCCGCCGGGGCTGTGCTACCGGTGGACCAGAATTTGGGGCGAAAGTGGACCTGGATTCGCCGCTAAACACCAGTCGTCCTAACATCGCGCGTCCTCGGTCGGATACGCGGTCCGGGGGCAGCTTCCCGGTCCTGGTCGTCGGCTCCTCGCCCGACTGCCCGCGAACCTTTCTACGGCGGGTGTCCTGACCCACTCGTCACCGTCCACCGGCACGAGCCAGGACCGCCCCGACCAGCATCCACGCGAGCAGGGGGCACCGGGGGTCGAGGGCGGAGGCGAGGCGGGAGAACCAGTGGCACGACGGGGGAGGGGATGCGAGGATGACGTGGCCGGTTCCGTCCGGGCGAGGGTCGTGTGGTAGCGCCGTCGTCCCGGGCGGTGCGGGCGCTGCAGCGGTCTTGTATAAATGTTATCGCGACATGTCAGAAAAATCTAGCAGAATAGAGATCAACAATGCATTCTCCAGGAGCGTATGACACCATCAGGCGTTATTGATCTTATCAACACGATTTATTTGGGATCGACGCCACGCACGAAGGCAATGTAAGATGCGCGCTCGTAAGAAGGTGCGCCCGGTCCGCCCCGGTCGCAACACCCGCTTCGCCCACGGAGTTGTTGTGAATGCCTCACGCGCCAGTGTCCGTGGTCGCTGACGCGGACCCCGCCGTCAACCTCCTGATCGTCGCCGTCCTGAGCCGTGAGGGGTACGACGTCCGCCGGTTGGCGGGGCCGTGGGAGCTGGGCGGGGCGCCGCTCGAGAACGTGGCCTTGGTCGTGCTGGGCGGGAGGGGGCGCGGCGTCCGGGCCTCCGACGCCGCGCGGGCGCTGCGGGCGGCGGGGAACGCCACCCCGCTCATCCTCCTCGTGAACTCCCCCGACCCGGCCGCGGCCACCCTGGCCGCGGCCGACCCCACCGTCCGGACGCTGGACAAGCCCTTCCGGGCGGCCGACTTGGCAGCGCTAGCGGCTGAGCTGCTCGGCCGCGGTTGACCGTGATGTCCGCCCGGCGGCCCGGACACGCCGGCGGGGGGCGCTCCGGCTCCGCCGGCATCACCTGCTCGGCGGTGAACACGGCCCGCCTGCCCTCCCCGCCGGCCGCCGTCCACCCGCCGTGGAGTTGGCCGAGCCTGGCCTCTAGGCGAAGAAGCGAGATGTTTCGTGATATTTCCACAAGTACATGACTTGCAAGGGAGTTGCGGTTCTACATATTTTTCACGAATGCCGTAGAATGGTGCCAATTCCATCTTTTAGGGTCCTCGGGCCTGACCCGCCTGTGACCGGAGACGCTTCCGTCGAGCGCGACGCGTCGACGTCGGACCCGGTGCAACCCCGGCCAGGGGGCGGGCGTCTTCGGCGGGTCGATCTGGACGGGCAGGCCGAGCAGCTCGCAGACCCGTACCGCAGGGAGGGGTTCCTCGGGCTCGGGTGAGACGACCGTCTCGGTCCTGGGCTTCTTCGTGCGCGGGGCGGTCGGGGGCTTGCGCTTGGCCATGGTCGGCTCCGGTGCAGGAAGCGGGATGGGAAAGAACACCGGGCCGACCGTACGGCCCTCTTCCGCCCCGGTCACCCCATGACCCCGCCCGCAGGCACCATCACGAGGTGCGATCCCGTCGCGGTCCCCCTACGGTCAGCGCATGACCACCCCCACCCCCAACACCATCGGCCCGGCACTGGAGGAACTGCTCGACCAGGTCGTGTTCTCGGACCCGGCCACGCACCCGCTCCGCGAGGAGTGGGAGCGGACGAAGGCCGAGGAACAGGCTGCCTTCGAGCGTGTCTGCGCTGAGCAGTACGAGCAGCGGCTGGAGTACCACCGAATCTGCCGCACGCCGGACCCGGAGCAGGAGGCGCGGCGGGAAGCCGCACTGCTCAGGCCCATGCTCCGGGAGGAGTTGGACGGCCGCCTGGCCGAACGCTGGGCGATCGTCCTCCGAAAGATCCGGTCTGTCCTAGAGGACCGGGCGGCGAGGGAGGACGGGACCCCGGGCACTGGCAGTGCCGGGAGCACCGGAGGCACTTCCGGCACGTGAGGGGATCGCAGTTGCAGTTTATCGGCAACACGCCGCGGCGTGTACAGCAATAGCACATACGGCACCTCCTTCCCGGATAGCAGAGCGCATCCGGGGAGGGGGCGCGATGTCGGTTGTGCGGAGCCGCTCGGCCCCCCGCCTTCGGGCGCGGTCAGGAATGCCGTGAGACCCGAGCGGGGACTACGGTCGGGGTATCCCGCTCGAACGCTTCTTCCTCGGCACGCACCATCCTCACTGGCTTCGCAAGACGGATGTGCCCCTCTTCGTGTCCCGCCGTCGGCTCGCCGGTCGGAAGACTCTCCCGCGGGCGAAGGGCCCGTGGGCGCTCGACAGCGGCGGCTTTACCGAGCTCTCGACCTACGGGGGGTGGACGATCACGGTGGAGCGGTACATCCGCGAGGTGCGCGAGTACGTCGCGATGATCGGGAAGCTCTCCTGGGTCGCGCAGATGGACTGGATGTGCGAGCCGTGGATCCTCCGGAAGACCGGGAAGACGGTCGCGGACCATCAGCGGTTGACCGTCGAGAACTACATCGACCTCCGCACCCGTGCGCCGGACCTCCCCTGGGTGCCGGTCCTACAGGGGTGGACGATCACGGACTACTGGCGGCACCAGGAGCAGTTTCAGCGGGCCGGTATCGACCTCGCGGCCCTGCCCGTGGTCGGGGTGGGCTCCGTCTGTCGCCGGCAGGGGACGACGAGCGCCGGGGTGATCCTCGCCACTCTCGCCTCGTCCCGGCTGCGGCTGCACGCCTTCGGCATGAAGGTGTCGGGGCTCAAGCTCTCGGCCGGTTCTGTCGTCTCGGCCGACTCGCTCGCGTGGTCGTACGCCGCGCGCCGCCGGCCGGCACTCCCCGAGTGCCAAGGCGGACACCAGAGTTGCCAGAATTGCCTCCTCTACGCGCTGCGGTGGCGGGCGAGACTCCACCAGACGCTCGACATGCCCGATCCCCAGGAACCCGTGATTCCCGGCCCGCAACAAGGCCGCCTGTTCTGAGCACCTCCTAACGTGCCTGGGTCGTCCCAGAAGCGGCTGATGACCGGCAGGTTCTCGTGTCAGCAGAAGGTCAGGTCGTACTTCCCGAGGCGCTCTCGGTGCACCGGCAGCATGGTTGACTCATGCGCGGCAACAGAGCCTCTCAGTCCCTGCGGATCGGGTCGAGTACCATCAGCGGCTCGCCGCGGGTGACTCGGCGACCCGGGCCAGGAGCACCTCCAGCATCGACAGCGTCTCCTGGCCCGCCCGCGGGAGGACGGCCTCGAAGAGGGCTCTTACCCGTTCCCGCCCCGCCTCCGCCGTCGCGGGGGATCCCGCCGGGGGGAGCAGCTCGGCGACGCCTACGCCCAGCGCCTCGGCGAGCCGCTCCAGCAGGTCGATGCCCGGGGCCGCCCCGCCGGCCTCGAGCCGGGAGACGTACGAGAAGGTGACGTGGGCCTTCGTAGCCAGATCCCGCTGGGTCATCCCCCGGGCCTGCCGGGTGCCCCGGAGGCGCTCGGCGAACGCCCGCACGATGTCGGCCTGTCGGACGGAGCGCTTCCCGGTCGGCATGCATCACCCCGCCCGTCTTTGTCGCCGGGACGGAGCGGCGCGGCAGTTTCACAAAAATGCGATTGACTTCTACTTTGATAGAACTACCCTAGATGGCTGGACTGGCCGTGCGGCCACGTCCGACGTCCGGATTCG
>DASPHQ010000663.1:0-4664 GCA_035629595.1 Urbifossiella sp.
CTGCAGGTACGGCTTGTCCTTGTCCGCCATCAGGAGCCGGTAGCTGGTCTTCCAGATGGGCGCCTCGATCACGTAGCCCACCTGGACCTTACGCTTGCCCTCGCCCGCGAAGTGCAGTTGAACCGCCTTCTTCCCGTTGTCGTGGGACAGCGTCAGCACCTCCAGCGCCCGCCGGAATTCACTCTCGATAATGGGGTTCGAGAACCGGAGGCTCTGGATGTCGGTCATCTTGACGGCGCGCATGCCCTCGGCGCACCACATGTTCAGCACGGCCACCGGCACCGCCGGCTGGTTCGGCCCGCCGGGCGCCGCCTGCGTCTCGATGCCGACGATCGACCCGGTGACCTTCCCCGGCTGGTTCTGGGCGGTCGGGTTGGTCGTCACCTCGACCCGCTCGCCGCGGGCCTGCTGGAGGATGCCGGCGAACGACGTGTCGCCGTTGAGGTTGATCGAGAAGCTGGCGAGCGTCCGCGCGATCGGCTCGCGGCTGTCGTAGGACACGGCCGCGACGCGGCCGCCGCCGAAGTCCTCGAGGACCATGCTCTTGATCAGGTCGTTGATGTCCGCTTCCTGGAACGTCAGGTCGACGCGGGCGTCGCCGTCCACCTCGCCGCTGCGCGAGAAGTAGCCGACGCCGCTGTTGAACATGACCACACGGGTGATCGGCAGCGTCACGGCGGGCTTGAGGTCTTGCTTGGCGTCGGCGAGCGCCGCCGCGACGAGCCACCGGTCGGCGAGGGCGCCGGCTCCGATCGCCCCGGCCAGCGGAAGGCTCCAAAGCAGATTCCGGCGCAGCATGGCAGACCCTCGGGGAGGAAGCGGCGCCGCACCGGCACCGCGCCAACACTCTACCTGGAGCAGACGGCGGCGCCTCTCCGGCGTAACTGATCGTTACACAACCGAGACACGGCCGCGTGACCGGCTACGGCCGTGGCACTCGGATCGGCACGTCGCAGAAGGTGAGGGCGGCGAGACCGTTCCCACCGCGGAGGAGGCGGGACTGGCTCCACGCCCGGCCGTCGAGGTAGGAAATCCGCCGCGCCGCCGTTGGCGCCGCGAGCGTCAACGTGATCCGGTTCCCGTCGGCCGCGCCGGACGCCACCTTCCCCTTCTCGCCGTCCAGGGTGAACTCCCCGGCCAGCGCCGCGTCCCAGCGCACCGGCTGGTCGAACTCCAGCACCACCGCGTCGCGGGCGGCGGTGTACGATGCGCGGAGCAGGTTCGGCGGTGTAATCGACACCGCCGACTTCTTCCCGTAGAAGTCGCGCTCGACCAGCGGCGTGATGAGGCGGGCGAACTCGGCGTACCCGGCGGCGGGGAAGTGGCAGCCGCCGGGCGGGTCGATGCCGAGCGTGGACATCACGCTCAGGTTCGAGAACGCCGTCGGCAGCGTCCGCTGCACCTCGCGGAGGCGGTCGTCCGAGCCGTTGACGCCCATCGCGCACGACCGCGGCCAGATCTGAAAGACGTAGTAGTGCCGCACGTTCGGGAAGTCCTCCTTCCACGCCGCGGCCAGGTCGATGAACAGCTGGCGGTACGTCTCGTGGCCGTAGCCGCCGGTCGGGCCGTCGGCCCCCTGGTCGTTCTCCCCCTGGTGCCACAGCACGGCGCGGACGCCGTGCGTCAGCCGCGCCTGCCGCACCCGCCACAGGAGGCGGCCGTAGATCGTCGCCCGGTCTTCGGGGTCGGCGGCGCCGCGCTGGTGCTGGTCGATCCGCGTCCCGCCGACGGCGCCGTTGAGGACGCACACCGGCACCTTGTGCTCCTCGACCAGCCGGCGGGCGAACTCCATCCCCCAGTAGCCGATCTGGAACTTCTCGCCGTCTCGGCTCCGGTGAACGGCGTTCCCCCACGCCCCCACCGCCTTCGGGTTCCCCGACATGGTGCCAAAAGTGCGAATCCACTCGCTGCGGAACGGCGGGTCGTCCTTGCCGAAGTCGGTGGCGACGGCGTTCGACTGGCCGGTGATGACGTACGCGTCGCCGCACACGAGGTTGCCGACGGCGCGGCGCATGGTGTCGCGGCCGCCGGCCGTCGTGCCGAATTCGACGCGGTACGTCACGAGCCCCGCCTTGAGCCGGGTCGAGAGCGCGTACGACCCGTCGGCCGCGGGCGCGGCGGTCTCGGTCTTCACCAGCCGGTCGCCGGCGTAGAGCTTGAGGAACACGGCGTCGGCCGGCGCGTCGAGCTTGCCGTTGTAGTGCAGGGTGCCCTCGCCGCCGTCGTCGCGGGCGTAGAACTGGTTCTCCTCCGGCTGCTCGTCCTTCCCCGGCACGCGCCGCACCCACGGGTCGCTCGCCGGCTCGCGGACGGCAATGGTGATGCTGCGCGTCGTCGGGGTGCCGCCGTTGCCGACCGTTGCCGTGACCGTGAGCGGGCCGCTGTTCTGCGCGCGGGTGAGGATCAACTTCCCGGGCGCGGTTTGCTTGATGACGGCGATGTCCCCGGCGGTCCAGCTGGTGGTCAGCTCGCCGGCGCCCGCCGCGCGCATGGCGTCGAGGTTGGCGACCTCGGCGACGACCTCGATCGGCGTCCGCCCGTCCCACGTCGCCGGCGCGCGGAGGGTGAACACCGGCTCCGGGATTGCCTCGCGGATCGTGACCGGAATGTCCTTCGTCTTCACGCCGTCGGGGTAGACGGCCTTCAGTTGCAGCGTCGCGACCTGGTCGCCGACGACGCGGCCGGCGTCGAGCGTGAACACGAAGCGGTCGGCGGCGACGACCTGTTCGCGGCCGCCGCGGCGGAGCACCCAGTACAGCTTCTCCGCGCCGCCGGCCTCGGCGCGCACGGTGGCGGTGCCGCCCTCGGCGACGGTCAGCGTTTCCGGCGTCACGGAAAACGCCCGCCCCGGCCGCACCAGCGGGCCGACGAGCGTCTGCAACGGCTTCTGGTTCTCGTACTGGAGGCGCACCCAGGCGGCCGAGCGGACGACCTTCGACACGCGCACCTCGTCGATGTCGCCGACGAAGGTGTAGTTGTCGTACCAGCCGCCGAGCCACAGCCGGGCCGGGCTCTTGAGCGCGAGCGGCGCCCCCGTCGTTGACACGCCGTCGAGGACGCCGTTCACGTAGAGGCGCGAATTCCCCTTCTCGTAGGTGTGGACGACGTGGACCCACTCGCCGCGCGGGACGGCGCTCTTCCCGGCGACGTTGGCGCCCGAGAAGTAGCAGTCCATCTGCACGTGCGGCGGGCTGCGGTACTGCATCACCACCTTCCCCTGCCCGTGCTCGTTCCCCCACGCGACGACGACCGAGTTCGGCACCTCGGCGCGGAACCAGGCCTCGGTGCTGTGCGGGCTCGCCCCCGCGGGGTAGTCGGCAATCTTGTCGCCGCCGGACACGCCCTTCTTGCTGGGGAAGTGACGCGCCGGGCCGACGACGCCGGGCGCCGGCGCGGTGCCGGTGTCCTTCGACGCGAGCGTGCCGACCGCGTCGCGCGGCGGGCCGGCCATGTGCCAGACGCTGAGATAACCATTCGCGGCGTTGAACACGGCCTTCGGGTCGGACGCGCTCGGGGCGTCGGCCTTCCCCCAGTACAGCTTCAGCACTTGCCGCGCGTTCCCGGTGATCCGCGGCACGCGCACCCACACCGCCGCCTCGCCGCGGCCCGCGTCCCACTCCTCGATCTCGAAGGCGAGCGGGGCGCCGTCGGCGGCGGCGACGCGGAGGTCGTCGCCGTTCGGCTTCGCTTCGGGGAAGGGGAAGAAGTCGCGGTGGAGGCGGACGAGGAGCGGGAAGTCGGTCACACTCGCGGCGGCGTCGAGGTTCGCGCCGTCGGGCGTGGTGAGGACGACGAGCGTGCCGGAGTGCCGCCACGCGGTGTAATCCGCCCGGTCGGTGCCGGCTAACGCCGTGAAGAGGACGGCGACGCTCAGGGCGGGGGAGGTCATGGGCGAGGTCCGGCGAGGAAGTGGGGGGTGAGCCGAGTGTACGCGGGCGGGCCGGGCGGGGCCATCCTCGGCGGACGGTGCCTACCGTGGGACACAGTGCCGCCACTTGTGGGCCGCCCCGCCGCCGGTTCTAATCCGTGGGAGCCACCGAGGACAGGCACTTGGCCGCGAATCCGGCTTACGACCAACTCCCCGTCCACGAGGCGCTCCGCCGTCGGGTGGACGCCGCCTTGGCCCTCCCGACCGCGGGGCTCGGCCACGCCGCGTGCGACACCCTACAGCGGGCGGTGGACACGGTCTGCGGGACGGACCTGTGCCCCGAGTGGGCCGACCTCTTCGTGACGATGGCCGGTGCCACCGCGGGCGGCGACGACCGGCCGGGGCGGGTGCTCGACCTCGCCCGGGCCACCCGCGCGCTCATCGACCGCGTGCGGGACGAGCCGTGGCCGGCGGTCGCACGGGAGCTGTGCGCCGACGCCGTCGCGGACCAGGTCGGCGCGCCGGTCGACGTCGTCCGGCGGGTCCACCAGTGGGTCGACCTGCCGGAGGGCCGCCTCGCGCTGGAGGCGTACGCCGGGTACGAGGAGCGGTGTCGGCAGTCCCGGAGGTCCGCGGCCGAGGTCCGCCGGGCGCTCGCGGGCCTGGTGGTGGCGTGCGACGAGTTCGACCGGCAGTCCCGCGCCCGCGTCCTCGCGGAGGTGGTGCAGACGGCCGGCGAGTTCGGTGTCCCGCCCGGCGAACTCGGCCGGGAGGTCGGCGACCTGGCGGTACTCCC
>DASPHQ010000664.1:0-16105 GCA_035629595.1 Urbifossiella sp.
GCCCGCAGGCTCGGGATGCGGCACCTGTGGGTCTACGTGCTCGGCACTTTCCTGGTCGCGTTCGCGTTCACCTGCCCGCTGTTCCTGCTCATGCGAGAGATTCACCTGCAGCGAAGCCGAGCGCAGTCGGCCTGAGCGTTCACATGCCGAACTTCCCGAGTCACCCACGGTTGCACTCGACCTGATTCCGCCTCGTGGTATGCCGGTCCGCCACTGAGTTACAACCGGGTTACGGCTCTGACGGTATCCTCTCGCCAGGCGAACCAGTTGACCCTCTCGGGGGCTACCCATGCGCATAGTAGGCGTTCTCCTGTCCGGGATCATGCTCGCGGCGTCCGCAGGCCGTGGACAAGCGACCGATCCGCCGAAGGTTATCGCTGCGGGCGAGTGGTCGAAGTCGGTTGCCGACAACCGGTCACGGGCTGTACGGGGGCGCCTGGTCCTGTGCGAGAAGGTGGTGAACGCCGACCGTCGAGAGGTGGCGGTGTACGTCGAACTGCAAGAGGCCAGCGAGGCGATCGGCGATTCGTCTCAGCTGTACTGTGAGCTGGGCCGGAACGACTTCCGGCCGGAGTACAAGAACGGGCTGCATTGCAAACTGCTGGACAAGGACGGGCGGCCGGTGAAGTCGGCGCCGTTCTTCTTCAGCGGTGCCGTCCCGAGGTCCCAGTGGGCGAGTCTTCCGCCCGACTCGACGATCCGGCTGCGGACCAGCCCCTTCGGCATCTACCGCCCGAACGCGATGGCCATCGCCCCGGACATGGGGGCCTTGTGGGTGATCGAGGACGGCGATTCGAACAAGTACACCCTCTCGGGTACGTTCACGGTCGACCCGGCTGCCGACCTTGTCCCGCCTGGTGGCGGGCACGTCTGGCGCGGGACGATCGAGCTCCCACCCGTCGAGATCACGGGCCGGCGGAAGTGACGCGGGCTAGGGCTGCTCCGGCTTGCCTCGGTGCTTGGCCTCGTACTCGTCGATGGCCGCCTGCCAGGCCGCCAGGTCCTTGTCGGGGATCAGGTGCTGGTTGGACTCGGTGACCAGCAGCCCGTCCGTCTTCTCGTAGGCGTAGATGACCGCCGGGTCGATCCCCGCTGCCTTCATCGCCTGGACCATCTGGAACTCGATCTGCTCGACCGGCGGGGCGTCGAAGAAGATCGGCTCGTCCGGCCGAGGTTCCCGCCCGAACCGGGCGACGAACCGCTCCCGCTGCTCCCGGAGGATCTCGACCGCTTCAGGGGAGAGCGGGGTGGACTGGTAGACGGTGCCGTCGTCGTCCGCCACCCACTCGAAGCCCTTGTTGTGGCAGCAGTGCTTGTACTTCGTCCCGCTCCCGCACGGGCAGGGGGAGTTCCGGGAAAGCCGCTCGCGTGCCATCGGGTCGCCCCTCCTTCCCACGAAGTTTCGCCCCAGGACCGAGCACGGGCAAGGTCTGTTATCGCGAATGGCAGGCTGGTGCCTCCCGACGTCCGGTGCCGGGACCGGTCATCCCGACAGTAGGGTCGCTCGTGGCTGCTCGCGCGAGACGCATGCCCAGTCCCGGGCAGTGCCCCCGTTACCCCTCCCGGTTCGGCGTGAAGAACGGCCGCCCGGACCGCTGGAGGATGACGTACCCTGTGCCCGTGAGCGGGAAGTTCGCGGGCACGAGCTTCTTCAGCTTCGTCCGGTTCCATTGCTCCTCCACAATGTCGCCAGCCTTCGGCTCCAGGAGGGGGATGCTCTCCGGGTGGACCTCGTATTTCTCGAACCGCGCCCCCGTGGCGAGGAGCGAGTAGAAGGCGTCGATGCTCTCCGACTGGAGGCAGAAGGTCCCGGCCATGACCTTGAACCGGAACGCCTTGACCATCCACACGGCGGCCGCTGGATCGGTGAAGAAGTACCTTTGACGCGCCACGTGCTCCCCCGATGAAAGGGGGCATGATACCGGCCGCCGGTCCGAGTATTCAGAGGTTTTCCGAATCGGCGACTGGGATCATGCCTCTTGAGGGGCAGACCCGTGGTGGTGTGCATGAAGCGACTCGGCCCGAACCTGCTCCACTCCCTGCTCGCCGGGCCGCCAGCCGGGGACCCGGTGCCCGACGGCGACCTCCTGGCCCGGTTCATCCGGGGCGACTCGGCGGCGTTCGAGTTACTCGTCCGGCGGCACGCGGAAGCCGTGTACGCCACGTGCGGCCGCGTCTGCGCGGACACGCACGATGCCGAGGACGCCTTCCAGGCCGTGTTCCTCATCCTGGCGCGGAAGGCCGCCGGAGTGCGGCGGGCCGGGAGCCTGGCCGGCTGGCTCCACCGGGTCGCCCACCGGGCCGCCACCCGCGCCGCGGTGAGGCGGGCCAGGACGGGGCGGCGGGAACGGGCCATCACGACCGACCTTCCGGCGAAGGCCTCACCCGAGGACCCGGTCGAACTGCGGGCGGTCCTCGATGGGGAGATCGACCGCCTCGGCGAGCGGTTCCGGCTGCCCGTGATCCTCTGCTACCTGCAGGGGGTGAGTACGGACGACGCGGCGACCCGACTGGGGATCCCGCGGGGCACGGTGCTGTCGCGGCTGGCCGCGGCCCGGAAGGCACTGGCGGCCCGGCTCGCACGCCGCGGGATCACGGCCCCCCTCGCGGTCGTGGGGCTCGCCGGCACCGACCCGGTGGCATCGGCGGCCCTGGTGGCGGCCGCGACCCGCGCGGGCACGGGCGTCCTGACCCAAACCACGGCCGGCGTGCTGGCCCGGGAGGTGCTCCAGATGATCGCGTTGAAGACGACGGTGACCTGGGCGGCGGCAGCACTCGTGACGGTCGCCGGCCTCGGGGGCTGGGCGGTGACGGCGGGTGGGGGTGAGCGACTCGTGGCGGCGGCCCCGGACGACACGCCCGCCCCCGGAGCGGCGAAGGGGGCCGGCGGCGTGGTGCCACCCGCCGCCGGGAAGAGCGCCTCGGATGTTGCCTGGGCGAAGTTGTTGGAGGTGGACGCCTGGAGCTGGGTCGAGAAGGGTGCCCCGGCCCCGACCGAGCCCTGGGAGAAGCTCTACAAGGCGGCCCGGGACGCCAGCCACCCGGACACCGAGGCCGGGCAGGTGGCGTACCTGCGGCAGCTCCAGCGGGCCCTCGACGCGCGGCCCCCGCGGGCCGGCCGGCTGGTGGTGCGGAACGCGATCGGGGACGCGATGGTCCTCAACTTCAGCCGCCGGATGCCGGACGAGGCGGCCGCGTGGTACGCCCAGACGGTCGACCAGTTCAAGGACCTGGCGGCGAGCAATGACGTGATGCTCGCCCACCTCCGGCTCGCCGAGGGGCTCAACAACCGCAAGGACCGCGAGACCTTCCGCCCGGTCTACACCCGCCTCCTCCGCGGGGTGATCGAGACGCCAGGGGCCGCGATCCTCGTCACGGACGACGGCCGCTTCCTGACGCTGGCCCACGCCCGCAAGACCGGGTACCCGGCGGCCGAGCGGCAGCGGATGGCCGCCGCCGGCGCCCCGCCGGACAACCTCGACCAGCTCGACGCGGAGTACGGTCGGCGTCTGGTGAAAGACGGAGAGGAACGGTTCGCCGAGCTCCGCCAGGCGGCGGCCGGCATCCTGGCCCGTGCCCAGTACGTCGAGGGCGACTTCGCGGCGACGCGCGTGAACCTCCTCCGGCTCCGGCAGTATCGGCCCGACGACGAGGTCGTTCAGGCCCCCGCCGTGGCGTACCTGAGGGATGTCGAGGCGGCCGAAGCCGCCCGGAGGCGGGCTAAGCCGTGACGCGGGACGGCCCGCGGCCGGAAACCGCCCGACTGCCAAGCCAGGTCGCTCACGGCGCCAATTCGGGACGCAGATTCTGGATGTCCCGGCGACCACATCTCGGTTCTGCCGCTCCCCGGACAGCCAGTCTAGGGCCGTCCGAACTGGAACCGATAACGCCCGCGTCTGCTTACTGGACGAACTCGGACGCGAACCCGTGGTAGAAGGTGATCTCGTAGCTCCCCCCGAGGTGGCGCACGACGAAGCCCGAGAGCTCGAACCCCTCCTCGACGAACGCGGGCTCGTCGATCTCGAAGTAGAACTCCTCGCCCTGACCCCAACCCGCGGAGGCTTCGGCGGCCGCAACCGCCGCGCGGAGCAAGCGGTCGAGGTCTCGCCCCACAATCAGGCGTACGTCGGCCTCTGCCCGCAGCAGGTGATCCATACCCACTCGTTCCTTTAGCGCGGCGGTCCGCTCACTTGAAGAACGCCGCGGCACGCGGATGCGCCTTCAGCCGCTTGAGGTGGTCCTTCGAGATCGCCTCGACCTGTTCGGCCGTGGTGGGATTGGTCGGGGCCGCGAGTTCCACCTGGACTTGCCGAACGGCGGCTTCCTTCCCAGTCAGGTCGATCAGGAACACGCGGCCCTTGGCCAGGTCGTAGTTCCGACCGATGAGATCGAGCGACTCCGACGCCCGGGTGACCGAGTACCGTACGTCGGCGCGAAGTCCGATCGTGACGTTAGCTTCGCACGTCGCCGTCTTGCCGTCCGAGCTCGCCGATCCGCTCCAGGGGGCGGGTGCCAACCGATCCGGGTCACCCTTCATCACCAGGACGAACCCGTGTCCCGCCTTCCCGGCCGTAAGCGACATCCCGAACGCCACCGCCGGCTCACCCTTCCGGACCCACAGGCTCATCCCGCTGACCCCGTGCCCGTCCGACTCGGCCGTCCCGCCGGCGACGACGGCCTCGTTCACCTTCAGCGGACTGGCCGCGAGGGGTATGGCGAGCAGCAGCGTGGCGATGACGGTTCGCATGGGTAGCCTCCTGAGTCGGACCCTACCCCGCAGGACGAAAACTGCACAAGATCGCTTCCGTGCGAAGTTGCGGCGGCGAACGGCGAGCATCGCGTGAGGGATCGAAGCGGTTCAGTCCCGCAGGGACCGGAGCGACGCGTAGCCGCGCTGAGCCCGGCCCGAAGGGCGACGCCCAAGACCTGCCTATCCGTTTGACACCTCCGCGATTCCGCGCTACCCAGGTCAGGTCCCTGCCGGTTCCGTTCAGGTCCGGTGGGGCACCAAAACCTGAACAGCGAAAGGAATCGCACCATGGCCCCTCGTAAACGCAAGGAACCCGCACCCGTTACCGCCCTCGATGAGCAGCAAACCGTCGAGGCAGCGCACGCCGCAGAGCTAGAAGCCAACCCGGTCGTTGACCCGGCCGGCGAGCAGCAGGACGAGGGGGTGCCGTTGTACCCCAGCACGCCGCCCGAACTCGTCACCGATCCTGCTCACCAGGAGCCAGTCCAGGAAACGGCCCGTCCTGCACAGGAGCCGCACCAGGGCGAGCACCGCGAGCATCACCCGGCGACGGCACGCGGGCATTCCGAGCGCTTCCACGGACGCCGCAGCGTAGACGGGCATGTGGTCAACGGGGTGAAACTCAACCTGATCGACGATGGGAACTACGGCGGGATGGGCGTTCAAATCGACGTAGAGCAGCCATCCGACAAGCCGACGCCCGACGAGACGGCCGTCCTGAAGGACGGAGGATTTCGCTACAAGGGCGGCGAGTGGCGAGCGGGAATCGACCGGCGCGACCCGGCCGGAAGCCGCAATGCCCACCATGCCACCTACGGCAGGTTCGTGGACAAGTTCCGCGGCCGGGAAGGCGGCGAGCCCGAGCGATAGGCCTGCGGCTCAGGCGACGGAGTGCTCCCCGCTCGCCGGTTCACTCAGAGAGCTTGTCAGCGGGCGCGTATAGGACTGCCTTACTTGAGATGGTGCCAGAAGAGCACCCAGGATAGTGCCGCACGGTACGTCGACGCCTGGAAGCCGGGGCAGAGGGGCCTGACCTCCGCAGTCTGCTCCCGGAAGGCAGGGAACCGGTTCGCCTGCACGTCGGTCTGCCGGTGAAGCGCCAGGACATCACGGGCGACGACATCCACCGCGGCGTCGTACAGAGCGAGCCCCTTCCGGAAGGCGTTTAGGTACTGCCGGCTTGTGAACCCCGCCCGACGGCGGCGGAGTGCTCGGCATGCCTTGTCCTCCGTCCCATACCCCCGGTGGGCTCGATAGTGCCTGGCGACCTCCCAGGCGGCGGCGAGAAGTTCCCCGCGAGAATGCATCAGGTCGGCTCCCGAATCGAAAGGCTTGCAAGCGTCAGGAGCCGGAGCGTGACGAAGACAGCCCTGAATGGACCGAAGCGAACGCGGAGCAGCGGATGGGCTGGCCCGAAGGGAGACGTCCAGAACGGGGTAGCACCCCTACCGGCCTCGGAAGCGTCGAACCCTTCCGGGGCCACATCGTTTGTGGCACAGTGCTCGATTAATCGCACGGCTCAATCTCCCGCTCGCTTTAGCCGCTCATACTTGATGTGGTGCGCGGTAAGCATGGCCCTCAGAATGTTGAGTGCGTGCGCCCTGCGCTCCTCCCCTTTGCTCGCCAGCCTCCTGCACTCGTCGCTGAGGAGACAATCCGCGACGTATTGAAGGCGGCTCTCGAACAGGGGACAGGCGGGATGGCCAACCCACGCACCGAATGCATCGTCCTGGGTCCGGAACATCCCCCTCAGGAAGGTATCTTTCGGGGGACGGTACTCGCCAAAGACCGAGAACGTCCACCCCGGCAGGAAGTAGGGGGTGTTGTCACAGCCTACGACCACCTGGAAAACGTGCTCGTCGAACCACGCCGCAGCAGGGATCTTCCCTCCGCCAGGCTTGACCTTCGCCCGCCGCCAGTGAGCGAGCACCCACTCCTTGTACCTGTCGCACATGTGCTCGAACTCCCTGTCGGATTCGAGCCGGTTGAGGTTGAAGTGCTTCCGATAGTGGCTGCGGATCTTACGGGAGGGCACGAAGGCTATCAGGTATGCCCCACGCGCCACGGCGGCGGCTCCCTCTTTGGCCAAGTACGTTTCGCTCTCGTCGCCCTCGGTCCGATACAGATAGGGGAACACGGACGCGGTGAACGTGAGGATGAAGTTGCGATCACCGAGAGAGTTCATGGCAGGCAACAGTCCGGACGCAGCCCGCTCGATGGTCTTGCAGACCGACCGCTGAGCAATGTCGAGTTGGCGGAACGCCTCCGGCAAGGTGGCGGGCGCAGCACGCTCGATTCGGCTCATCCTCTCTTTCCGAAGCTGGAACGCGAACTTCGCTTGTGCCTCCTTCACCGTCATCGGGTTCCCACTCGGCCCCGTGAGATCAGCCATCTCGGTGAGCCGCAAGAACGCTGGCTCGTCGGGAAACACGTTTCGCTTCAGCCAGCCCTGAACTGTCTGTCTCCGCACCCCGAGCCTGCGCCCCACCTCGGCGTTGTTCACCCCGGTGCGGGTGAGCCCCTCGCTAAGGATCCGGGTGAGCGCGGGCTTGGCGGTGTTCCGGCGGTTCATCTTACTCCCCCTTGAGTACCCTCCCCTCAAAACCTCTGGGATTGGAACGCGCAGGAACTCTCGACGCAACAAAAATCAATTTGCGTTGACAGAAAGTCGCAGCGCTGCACGCAACGCAAGACCATGGACGTCAACGCACCGGTAACGTCACATTGGTGCAGTTGACAAGTGACGACTCACGAAGATGATTGGCGATGGCTCGTGGCTTTACGAAGCCTCGGGCTACGCCCTCCCCACCGCCACCCACTCCTACTTTGTGGGATCACCCCATGCCCACCTCCACTACCCGGCTCGCACTTCCGACCTCGCCTCGCCAGCAACTGGACTTCGCTTCCATCCGATCCCGCCTCCTCCACCGATTGCTGAAGCGCACGCGGGTCTGCCCCCATGACGCCGAGGACATCGCCCAGGACGCGCTACTGAGGATCTACGAGCGGTGGCTGGCAGGCGCCAGTTGCGACGAACTCCTGCAATTTGCTCAGAAGACGGTACGGGAAGCCCTCCGAGCTGTTCCAGGTCCTTGAGCGGTACATCCTCCAAGCCCTCCACGCCCAGCGTGAAGCGATGGCGGGCTGGCACGAACCGAAGGAGAACTGACATGGACGATAAGCCACCCGGCGAAGCCGAAGTGCTGGTGTTCTTCTCCGAACTCGGCCTCAGCCTTAAGCCGGGCATCCCGGTACTGCTCGAATCGCTGGGCGTCACACGTGACATTCGATTGGCCGTGCAAGAGTACCTCGGCGAGGTGACGGCGACGATGAACAAGGGCGAGCGGCAGATGCTCGGCCTCGTCCGCCGCAACACTGTAGCCTCGCTGTTCCGGGCGGACGTGAGCGCGCCGACGCTCACCCAGCTCGAAGGGTTCGCGGACGAGTTCGAGCGGTTGCCGGGGAGCGGCAAGCTGCTGTTCACCCGCGAAGCGTTGGACAAGTACCTGTCCGGCAAGCTTCGCTGACCCGGCTCCGGCCGGGTTTTTTCGTCCTGCTACCGACATTGCGCGATTCGGGCATCGCGCTACCTTTGAGCAAGAGATTTCTAAACGCATAGGCACGGATGTACCACTGGATCGAGACGCTTTTCACCGACCACCGGAAGTCATTCCCGGACCGCCCCCGGCTGACCTCGCACATGTTCCGCAAGCGGGCGTTCACGATGGCGTGGGAGAAGGGGATCGACGCCCGGCACGCCAGCATCGCCTACGGGTGCAACGTGGACACGCTCATGCGGCATTACATCAAACTCGACGAGCAGCAGGTGACGGACGACGTGTTCGGGAAGATGCACGACCTGGGGGACAAGTGAGGTAGGTTTATCTTAGGTTTACTGCTGGCGGGTCCAGCGAGCCGATTCGCTGGATTTGCTTGGGAAAAAGCCACATCCGCGAGCTATCGTCAGATTACCAAAATCTCTTGTGCTACCGTTACACTACCGGGTAGGCCGCCAGCCACGTCCCCGGAATTATATCAACCTCATCGGGCGTGTAGGAACAGGAGGGGGGAGCCCGAGCTGCGTCTGATCGACGCCGCGACCGAACCCACCTCCACCTCCCGTTCTTCGCTCGTTGCTCGGAGTGGTCAGCAGACGCCAACCGACGGCGACAGGTTGGAGTAGTCGCCGTTCGCGAACTTCTCACTCCTGAACACCGCCACCACTCCCACCGCAGCGGCGTCCGGTGCGTGCGGCGCTGCGAGCGTGCCCGACGCCAGGACGGACCGCACGGCGTCGACCCCGAGCGGCGCGTCCCACAGCGGCCAGCTCAGGAACGTCTGCCGTTCGGCCTGCGTCTCGCTCCGCTCGCGGACGGCGAACCCGGTCGTGGCGAGCCGACCCGCCCGCGGGAACGACGGGAACAGTGGCAGCGCCTCGAACGCGAGCCGGTTCGCCCCCAGGACGGAGCCGGAGCGGCCGCGGGCCGGGTCGGTACTCGGGTCGAGGGCGCGGAGGGCGTAGCGGACGTCGTCCTGCGGATCCCAGCGGACGCCGAGTTTCTTCAGCGGGTCGTCGTACCGCCACCGCTCGAATATCGCCTTCTGCACATGCGCCGGCTTGCACACGGACGCGATGTTGCGGACGATCTCCAACAGCTTCTGCTGACCGGCGACCAGGTAGAACGCCGTCGGCTTCGTCTTCCCGGCGTTCGGCCCGCCCTCGATGCGAACGACCGGGTCCGCGTATGCGGTCAGGAAGTCGGAATACTCCCGCTCCCCCGCGGCTGTAGGACGGGCCTGTCGCTGGAGCGCTTCGTAGTCGCGATAGGGAACCTTCACGTCGTCCGCGAACGTGAGCGCGGGCCTGTCGGGTGAGGACACCCCCAGCAACCGTGCCGCGAACGCCTCGGGCTCGACGGGTTCGGGGAGCGTGAGTACCGGGCGCCAGGTGCCGTGTTGCTCCCAGTGCAGCGCCGCGCCTGGGTAGAGTTCGTCCGCCAGGCGAAGCGTCCCGAGTGCGGCGAGGAAGGCGAGCGGGTTCGCGCCGTCGAGTCCGGGGAGTGGCAGCGCGTACCCTGCCCCCGCGGGCGGCCCGGGCGGCGGCGCGGGTGGGGTCGGCACCTGCGGAGGCGGTGCCCACGTCTCCTCCTGCTCGGCGGCGCTCTGGGCGTGGTCGGCGAGGCGGAACACCGCCTCGCGGTACGCCGCCCCCCACCACCCGTGCGCCCGCACCACCCGCCAGAAGCGCACCGGCAGGTCGCCGTTCCACGCTGCCACGGCCTGACGGGCGGGCTCCGGGCCACTCTCGAACCACTCGCACTCCACGGTCCGCACGATCTCGTCGTCGTCGTCCACGGCCGGGGCGAACGGGCGGGCGTGGCCGTGGTGCGTGGCGATCAGGTGGAGGAACAGGTCGTCGGTGCCGGGCAGCAGTGCCGCCGACAGGAGTTCGTGGCGGGCGCCACGCGGGTAGCGGTGGCTCTCCCACGGGCGGCGGTCGAACGACCCCGACTTGGCGAGCGCGTCGCCGGCGGCATAGCCCTTCAGCAGCTTCTGGAAGCGGGCGTCGAGCTTGCCGAGGTCGTGCCAGAACCCGGCCGCGCGGTACAACTCGGCGGGAAGCCCCAGCGCGGTGGCGAACCGCCCGGCGTACCCGGCGACGCCAGCCGAGTGCGCGGCGAGCGTCACCGGCCGCTGGGCCGGCGAGTACGACGACGCTGCGTCGTCCAGGAATTCGGGGGCGAACTGCCCGAGTCGCCGCCGCCCGGTCACGACCCAGCCCCCGACCGGGTGCTTCGCCACGACCCGCCGCTTGCGATCGGCCAGCACCGCGACCGCGCGGCGCAGCCACGCCGGCGCACCGTCCGTGTCGCGGTCCTTGATCGCGTCTGACAGTTTCGTCTCGAAGTCGTCGTCGTCTTCGCTCAGGTCGAGGTTCGTCAGCCGGAGCAGCGCCTTGTCGCGGGACTTCTGAAACGCCTCCTCCGCGTAGTCCTGCGGCGGCGCGGACGGGTCGGGGAAGTCGGCCAGCTCGGCCACGCCGGCGGCGTTGCACGGCACCACGAACAGGTCGCCGGGGCGCACCACCTTGCCGCCGTTCGCGTCGGGAACGATCCCCGTCTCCTTGTCGTCCTCGCCCTTCCAGCGCAGTGCGAACCGCGGCTCGGCGGGCGTGTCATCCTCCACAGGCTCGGCGGGTTCGTGCTCGACGTCGGTCGAGGTGTCGGCGATGGGCAGGCCGGCGAGCCAGCGGCGGAAGTCGCCGATCCGTACCGCCACCGCCTCCGACGACGACGGCGGGCACAGCGCCACCGTAGCCGCCCACCGCTTCTGCTGTTCCTTCGGATCCTCACCCGGGACGTTCCGAATGTCGTCACGGAAGACGACCTGCACGTCGGGCTCGCCGGGCTCCTTCGGGCCGTGCAGGAACGACGCCGGGTCGGGGTCCGGCTCGGGCTTCGGGCTCGTCTGCACCCAGCAGTCGAGATGCACGGGGAACAGCACCAGCGCGTCCGGCGAGCGGAGGGACAGTTTGCCCTTGTCCTCGTCCGGGGTCGCCCGCAGCTTCGCGTCCATCGCCGCCACGCCGAAGTCGAACACGTCGTCCGTCGCGTTCTTCATGAGCCAGTCCCACGTGTCCGGCAGGCTGTCGCCGTAGAGCGGGTCGTAGGCCTTCTCGCTCCGCTCCGCCTGGTCGGCGCGCGCCACCACGACCGCCGGCGCCTGCGCGCGGTTCGCCACGCGGTTGAGGCGGCCGAACCGCTGGCGGAGGGCGTCGAGGCTCGCGCACTCGGTCACGAGGGCGTGGAAGTCGAAGTCGGCGCCGACCTCCAGCGCCTGCGTGCCGATCACGAACTTCGGCGGCAACTGCTCCGTCGTTGCGTTCGACAGGAGGGGCCGCAGCCGCTCCTCGAACAGCCGGTCGCGGTCGAGCGGGCGCATCCGGCCGGTCAGGAGTACGGCGTCGGCGCCGAGCTTCGCCTTCAGCTCCCGCGCCGTCGCCACCCGGTTCACGATGACGCCGACGCACCCGACCAAGACCGGCTTGCCCTCCTTGTCGGTGCCGATTGGCTGGCCGACCAGGCCGCGGGCTTCCTCTTCCAGCTTCGCCACCAGCGCCTTCCGCCAGTTCTTGCCGGTCGCGGCCGTTGCGATTTCGAGCCGCGCCTTCTTCTCGGCCGTGATCCGCTTGCCGAGAACGGCGTGGCTCAGGTCGTCGGGGCCGGCTTCCACGATGAGCGGCAGGCCCGCGGGGTGCTTCTCCCGGCGCTCGGCCTCGGCCTTCCTGATGTCGTCGGTCGGGGTCGCGGTGATCGACACGAAGTGGAACGGGGCCGCCGACGGGTGCCAGCCGCGGTAGTGGCCGACGGCCCGCATTGTCTGGTCGAACGGTCGCGCGCAGTGCGCCTCGTCCAGCAGGATGAGGGCGTCGTTGCCGACCAGCCCGGCGTGGACCGGCTTCATCCCGTCGGACACGCCGTACCCGCGGAACAGCAGCCGGCTGCCGACCTGATCGACCGTGCTGGCGATCACCGTCGGCTGGAGCGGCGACCGCGCCCACGCCGTCTCGCGGTACATCCCGCCGCGTAGGGCGTAGAAGTCGAGGGGCCGCGCGTCGTTGCCGCCGCCGGCGGTCACGCGGAGCGCGTCTGCTACGGCCTTCAAGATGCCGTCCTTCGCGTCGCGCAACTTCCCGGCCAGCGCCTTCGCGTGCTCGAACGCCTGATCCACGACGATGCGGCGGTCCACGACGAAGAAGATGCGCCGGGCCGCGTCCTTCGCCCCGCCCGCCAGCGCGAAGACGGCGATGTCGAGGCACGTCGTCTTGCCGGCGGCGGTCGGCAGGGCGATGGCGCGCGGCCAGTCGCCGGACCACACCCGCGCGGCCAGCCGCGCCTGCCACGGGAATGGCTCGTAACCGTTGGCCGCGTGGTAGAACTTCGGGAAGTCCTGGGCGGTGAGCGTCACGTGGCGGCCTCCGGGGTGGGGCGGCAGAAGCCGTAGCCGGCGTAGCGGCCGGCGCCGATCACGACCGGGCCGCGGACCTCGCGGTCGAACAGCAGCTGCGCGTGGATCAGCGGGCGCGGCGGGCGGCCCTGGCGCGGCTTCACGTGGAACGACCGGGCGTGCGGCACCCCGGCCAGCAGCGGCGCGCCGCCCACCCGTACCCCGACCGGGCGCGGGTAGCCGGCCTGCTCGCACGCCTCGGCGACCACGTCCTCGGGCGTCAGTTCGCGGCGCGGGAACTGTGGCAGGATCACCGGCGTCACGGTCGTCCAGCACGCGCTCGGCGCCACCCACGTCGAGGGCCGCAGCGCCCGCCGCGGCGTCCGCTCGCCCTGCTCGTCGAGCTCCAGCGCGAGCGTTCCGACCGGCTCCGGCCCGAGGTGCGGGTTCACCACGTCGGTCCGCAGGTACGGGATGCCGGCGTCCACGTCGTGCGGGTTCACGCCGTCGTGCTTCGCCAGCAGCGCGAACAGCGCGTCGGCGTGGGTGAAGTCGCGCTGCACCGCGACGGCGACGCCGAGGAGGTGCCCGTCGGCATGAGGCGCGTCGACGAACGCGAGCGGCAGGATCGCCGGCCGCGCGAGCTTGCTGGGGGTGCCGTCGGGCGTGTGCCCGCTCAGCCACTCGGGCGGTTCGGCGCCGTGGCGGCTCATCAGTTCCTTGCGGACCGCCTCCGCGACGATGCCGCACGACTCCAGCCCGAACTTCCGCCCGCTCGCGCGGAACACGAACAGCCCCGGGTCGAGTGGCCCGTCGAACACGTCCGCGGCGGCGGCCTTCGGCGGCGGGGCGTAGCCGGTCCACTGCGCCGGCTGCGGCCGCAGCGTGGCCGGCGCCCCGCCGGGGTACTTCTCCTTCAGCGCGGCCTCGGCGGCCTTCCGCTCCTTGTCGATCGCCGTCTTTTCCTTCCCCTTCGGTGCCGCCGCGTGCCGCTCGGTCAGCCACTGCGCCTGTTGCTGGAGCGTGAAGTGGTCGTCGATCGCCGCCTTGTTGAAGCGGCCTTCAAGGTACGCGAGCCGGCCTTTACCGAAGGTGCGCAGCCGGACGGCGGCGCGGCCCGTCACCGGGACGAGCGTCGGGTCGGGCGTCTCGTCGGACACCCACACCCGGACCGGCGACGACGAGTGCCCGAGGTACGTTGCCAGCGCGCACACGGCGTCGAGCCCTGGGCGGAGGTTCGCCGGCACGTCCACGTCCCAGATCAGGCGGAACGTCGGCGCTTCGGGCACCGCGGCCGGGAACGACCGCCCGACCCGGTGCCGGCGGAGCGGGTAGTTGCCGACCGGCGGGCCGTTCGTCCGCGTCGGGTCGGCGTCGTCGTTGACCGGCACGAAGCTGGTGAACGTGACGCGCTCCGACGCCAGCCCCGGCACCGCGAGCGCCGGCGGGTCGAGGGTTTCGAGCCACTCCAGGGCGGCGCGCTGGGCGGCGTCCTCGCCGGCCTCGCCCCACGCGGCGACGAGCGCCATGAACACCCGGTCCGGGTGCGGCGGCCACTCGGCCGCGTCGCGGTCCTCCCACCGGGTCATCACCGCCCGCCCCATCAGCAGGTCAACACCCAGGGCGAACATTATGTGTTCCCCTCCCCGGCCTCGACCGCCGCGATCTCCATGCTCTTCTTCACCAGCGTCACCAGGTCGGCGGACGGCGTGAGCACCACCTCGTCGGTCTGCACCGGGAGCCCGGCCGCGCGCACGGCGGCGAGCGCGGCCTTGTACAGGTCGAGCGCGCCGGCGCGGTCGAGGGTTAGTGGCGTGTCGGCGTCGCCGGGCTTGCCGAGGAGGTGCCAGACGACGGCGTCGGTGGCGCGGAGGACGCAGCGGGAGCGGAGGTCGTACCCGGCCTCGACGGCGAGCGTGGCGCCGAGCAGCCCGAGCGCCGCGAGGTACGTCCGGGCGGCCGTGTCGGCGTCCGGCTTCGATTTCTCTCCGCCGCCGAGCGGGAACCGCAGCCGCCGCAGCGCCGGGAGCGACAGCACCGTCGATTGCTCGGCGTAGTCGATCGTGAACCCGCCCCTGTACACGATGTCGCCGTTCTTGTCCTTCAGCGGGCGCTTATTGTCATCGAGGGCCGTAGGGAAACTTGGGGGAATGTTGCTGTGGTTTGCCGACGAGGGGCTGCCATCATCCTTGTACTTCTTCGGCTTCCCCTTCTCCTGTTTCGCTTCCTTTTCCTCCGGCGTCCACGTCCCATCCGCACGCTGATAGATCGTGGCGGCAGCGCGGATGTTGAGCGGGTCGAGGCGGCTCGCGGTCACTTTCCCCGGTACGGCGTTCACGCCGATGATCTCGCTGATGACGGCGCGGGCGAACTTGACGCCGAGGCCGCCGCGGGGGCCGGTGCTGTCCCACATGCCGAACACGAGGCAGTGCGGGGCGTACTTCAGGAGCGGCGTGGCGTAGCCGGTGGTGAGGAGGTCGAGTTCCTTCCCCATCAGCGACTGGCGAAACTTCGTGCCGTCGGGGAGGTTGCTGTCGCGCAGGATGGCGTCGGCGACGCGGTGCGGCGCCTGGAGGCTCGTCACCTTCGGCACGCCGGGGTTCTCGACGGCGCGGAAGTCGGCGGTGACGACCGGTAGGTCGATGAGCCCGCCGTCCCAGGCGTCCTGGAGCGCGGCTTCCATCCGGTTGGCCTGCGACGGCACGGAGTCGAGCAGGACGCACTTCAGCATCTGCCCGCCGATGATGCGCTCCTCGGTGGCGTACTTGCCGCCCTCGTAGGTCGGCGGGAACACCTTCGGGCTGACCGGCTCCAGCTTGAGCGTCAGCCGGAACGCGGCAGCGCTCCCGGCGACGGCGGCCTTCAACACGTCGTAGGTCAGGGCGGGCGCGGGCATCGGGCGTCCTCGGGGAACGGTGGGCGTGAGGTACACGGTTTCGACCGGCGCGGCCGGGCCGTGGGGGTCGGCGAGGTCGACGCGGCAACAGGTCTTGGCGCGAGCAACCCCCGCGTTACCGAATTACCGGCACGTCGCGGCTCGTCAGTATCTGACGCTGAAAAAGGCGATCGTACAAGGTCCGTTGGTGCGCTTCCACTCTCAAATCCGATCGATCGCCTGCTGAAGGTGATTCCGGCGACGGTGACCGAGTTCGACGAGCTTTTTGAAGTGTGTGGCGAAGCCCACCCGCCGCGGCGGGTGGGCTTTCAGCCCGTAATCTGCTCCAGCACCCGCGCGAGGTACGGCGCCGTCCGGCTCCCCGGCGCCCGCCCCACCTCCGCCGGTGGGCCGGCGGCGACGACCCGGCCGCCCTCCTCACCCGCCCCGGGGCCGACGTCGATCACCCAGTCGGCCGCCGCGATCACCCCCATGTCGTGCTCGACCACCACCACCGTGTTCCCCGCGTCGAC
>DASPHQ010000665.1:0-3053 GCA_035629595.1 Urbifossiella sp.
CTGGTCGGCCTCGCCGTCGGGTCCGGGCTCGAAGGGGCCGACGCGGCCGTCGTCCGCGGCCCCGGCGTCGGCCTCGCGCTGACGCCGGTCGTGGCGAAGGCCGTGCGCGTCCTGTTCCCCCCCGCCGCCCGCGACCAACTCCGCCCCGGCGCCACCGCGTCCCCGGACCTCGTCCGCAACGTCGCCGACACGCTCGCCCACGCGGCGCGGTCGGTGCTGGTGCAGGCCGGGCTGTCCGCCCGCGACGCCTTCGCCGCCGGGCTGCTGCCGCCGGCCCGCACCGCCGACGCCCTCGTCCCGTGGGCCGAAGTCGCCGACCGCGTCGCGGAGCAGACGGGCATCAGCGTCGTGCACGGGTTCCGCGGCCGCGACCGCGCCGCCGGCGGCGCCGGCCAGCCGATCACCGCCGCGGCCGACTTCCTGCTGCTGAAATCCGCCGCCGAGGAGCGACTGCTGATCCACCTGGGGTCGGTCGCGCAGGTGGTGTTCGTGCCCGCCGGCGGCAAGCTGACGGACGTAGTCGCGTTCGAGGCCGGGCCGGGGAACCAGCTCCTTGATGCGATGGCCTTCCACGGCACCCGCGGTCGCGACCTCAGCGACCCCGGCGGCAAGACGGCCGTGCAGGGCCGCCTCCGCGACGCGCTGCTGGAACGCTGGCTCGACCACCCGCACCTGACGCGGAAGCCGCCGAAGGCCGTTCACGCGGACGCCTTCGGCCGGTCGTTCCTCCTCGCCGCGTTCGACGCCGCCCGGCAGCTGGGCGCCGGCCTGCCCGACCTGCTGTGTAGCGCCACGCACCTGATCGCCCGCGCCGCCGCGGCCCACGACTTCTTGCCGAAGCCGACCGGCCCGCGGCGCGTGCTGCTGAGCGGCGGCGGCGTCCGCAACGGCTTCCTCTGGCAGCGGCTCGTCCACGAATTCGACGGCACTCCGGTCGGCCGCACCGACGACGTGGGCGTGCCGCCGCTGGCGCGGAACGCCGCCGGCGCCGCGGTGCTGGCGGCGCTGACGTGCGACGGCGTTCCCGGCAACCTCCCCGTGTGGACCGGTGCCGCGGGCGGCCGACTGGTAGGACAGTTCGCCCCCGGCGACGGCCGCAACTGGGCGCGCCTGTTGGCCTGGGCCGCCGACCAGGCGGCCGACGCGCGCGGAGCCGCGCGGGCGGCGTAGCGCTGGAACGGTCGCCCCCCGGCGGCGTCTCTGCTACCATCGGAGGCACCACCGGGGAACCCGTCGATGCGCTGGCTCCTCGTCGCGGTCGCCGTCACCGTCGTCGCGCTCGTGATGCAGGCGGGCCTCGTCGCGTTCGCCGGGTACGTCCTCCTCGGCGTCTACCTCCTCAGCCGCACCCTCGCCCGCCGCTGGGCCGAAAACCTCGCCGCCGACCGCAAGTGCTCCACCGACCCGCGCGAAGTTGACGAGTCCGTCGAGGTTGTCGTCACGCTTCGCAACACCGGGGCGCTGCCGATCCTGTGGGTGCTCGTCGAAGACCTGCTACCTGAACGAATGCTCCGCCGCCCGACCCGGCTCGACGTGAAGGGGAAGCGCGTCCGCGTGGTCGCGCTCGGCTCGAAGAAGACGAAGACGCTCCGCTACACCGTCACGTTCCGCATGCGCGGCTACTACCCCATCGGGCCGACCGTGCTGGAAACCGGCGACGTGTTCGGCCTCCACCGCCGGCACCGCGTCATCGGTTCCCCGGCGTACATCATGGTCTACCCGAAGATCATGCTGCTGCCGCGGTACGACTTCGCGTCGCAGCGGCCGATCGGCGAGGTGCGGCTGCAGAACCGCCTGTTCGAGGACGTGACCCGCACCGCCGGCGTCCGCCCCTACATCCCGGGCGACCCGTTCAGCCGCATCCACTGGCGCGCCACCGCCCGCACCGGCCAGCTCCACTCGCGCCTCTACGAGCCGACGAGCCTCGCGGGCGCCACGGTGCTCGTAGACTTTCACGCCGACGGCTTCCCGAGCCGCGGCGAACCGTACCGATCGGACTTGGTCGTGACGGTGGCGTGCAGCCTGGCCTACGCGGTGTCGGTGCTGAACCAGCAGGTCGGGCTGGCGAGCAACGGCCGCGACGCCGCCGACCGCATCCGCGAGGAGTCGCTGGCGAAGGGCGAATCCGGCTACGCCAGCCGCGGTGCCGCACGCGACCGCTTCGAGTTGAAGGAGGAGTCGGACCGGCTGCGGCCGGTAGTTGTGGACACGCGGCGCGGGTTCGACCAGTTCCAGAAGATTCGGGAAGGGCTCGCCCGGCTGGAGCTGTCCGACGGAATGTCGTTCGCCGGGCTGGCGCTGGAGCTGGCGACGCGGATGCCGCGCGACGCGACCGTGATGGCGATCTTGCCGCGGGTGCCCGTGGAAACCGCGGTGGCACTCGGTACGCTGCGCCGCCAGGGGTTCGCGGTGTCGGCATTCCTGGTCGGGCTGGACGAGACGGCCCGACTGGAGGCGCACGGCCGGCTGCTCGCGGAGACGGTGCGCGACATCCGCTACGTCAACACCGAGCAGGAGCTGGCGGGACTGGCGGCGAACGCCGCGGTCGCGGCGCCGTCGAGCTACGCGGTGGACATCCCACTAATCTGACGCCGCTTGCGGCGATTCACCGCCGCGAGCGGCGGACACTACCATCCCGTCACCCCGATCTCCGCCAGCGCCCGCCGCAGCAACTCCAGGTGCTCCTCGTCCACGATCACCGCCGTCGGGCCGAGCCGCTCTGCCACCAAATCCCGCGTCTGCGGCCACTGCATTACGCCGTCCGTCGTCGCGTCCGTCGGGAAGCGCACGACCGTCTGCCGCGTCGCGGTCGGCGGCGGCAGCTTCGACGCCGACAGGAACAACCGCCCCGCCGCGCTCAGCACCGCCCCCGTGCGGTCGAGGAACCACTGGTCGATGTCCGACAGCGTCAGCCCCAACTCGGCCGCGCGCCGCAGCGACACGGGCGTCAGCCGGAATCGCCGAGCCGTGTGGCTCTCCGACGGCAGCGGCTCGGCGTAGCGGCCGATCTCGGCGTCCAGCAGCAAATCCGCCTGCGCCGCGTCCACCGTCAG
>DASPHQ010000666.1:0-2267 GCA_035629595.1 Urbifossiella sp.
GGACCGTACGGGCCGGAACGTCTTCGAGGGGGGCTTCCTGGGCCTCGACAACATCGGCGTCTTCGACCGCAACGCGCCCCTGCCGACCGGCGGCTACCTCGAGCAGGCCGACGGCACCGCCTGGATGGCCCTCTTCTGCCAGTACATGCTCGAGATCGCCGTGGAGTTGGCGATGACCGACCGCGACTACGGCGAGATGGCGCTGAAGTTCGTCGAGCACTTCCTCTGGATCGGCTCGTCGATGGCCCACCTGGGCGAGGACACCGGGATGTGGGACGAGGAGGACGGCTTCTTCTACGACGTCCTCCGGCTGCCCGACGGCCGGGCGCAGCGGCTCAAGGTCCGGTCGATGGTCGGACTGTTACCCCTCTGCGCCGTCACGACCTTCGAACGGGGAGTGATGGCGAAGTACCCCGAACTGGGCGAGCGGTTCGCGTGGTTCCTCGACTCGCGGCCCGAGGTCTACGCCACGATCCATGACCCGAGGCAGCCCGGCGTGGCGGGGCGTTTGCTCGCCTCCATCCTGGACGAGACGAAGCTCCGCCGGGTCCTGGCGAGGATGCTGGATGAGGACGAGTTCCTCGGCCCCTACGGCCTGCGCTCCCTGTCGCGCCACCACGCCGACCATCCCTACGTCATCCAGGCGGGGGGCCAGGAATACCGGGTCTCCTACCTCCCGGCCGAATCCGACACGGGGATGTTCGGCGGCAACTCGAACTGGCGCGGGCCGGTCTGGATGCCGGTCAACGCCCTGATCGTCCGGGCGCTGTTGCACTACTACCTCTACTACGGGGACGAGTTCACCGTCGAATGCCCCACGGGATCGGGCCGGCGGATGAACCTCTACCAGGTGGCCGAGGAGATCGTACGTCGGTTATCCGCATCGTTCCTGCGGGGCCCGGACGGTCGCCGCCCGGTCTTCGGCGGCAACCGTACCTTCCAGGAGGACCCGCACTGGCGTGACTGCCTGCTGTTCTACGAGTATTTCCACGGCGACGACGGCGCCGGGCTCGGGGCCAGCCACCAGACCGGCTGGACGGGGGTCATCGCCCGCCTGATGCACCTGTTCGCGACCCTCACGCCCGACCGGGCGCTGAAGGAAGGGAAGAAGTCGTATTACGCGTCGCGGGATCGGGCGGACGTGGTCGGATCGCCCTCCGGTGGTTAGCGCCTCCCCTCGAACAAGGACCCTGGAAGGGCATGGCGGTGCGGGCATGAACGCCCCTGACCCGATCGCCGACCCCGACGTCACGACTCCCTGACCAGGACGGCCTCGGCGGGGCGGGCGTACCCCGCCCATCGCGACCGGCACCGTCGGCAGGGAGTGGGTTCACACCGCCTCGTCGCGCCGAGACGCCGCGACACGCCAAATCGAATCTGCGAGACCAACGCCGATGGCAAGACCGCGATACCCTTCGCTCTACCAGATCAATACCCGCGTGTGGCTGACGGAGTTGTCCCGCGCGCTGGGCCGGGCGGCGACCCTGGACGACGTCCCGGACGCGGAACTCGACCGGCTGGCGGAGATGGGGTTCGACTGGGTCTGGTTCCTGAGCGTGTGGCGGACCGGCGAGGCCGGGCGGCGGGTCTCCCGGGGCAACGCCGATTGGCGGAGGGAGTTCGAAGCGACGTTGCCCGACCTGTGCGACGAGGATGTCGCCGGCTCCGGGTTCGCGGTCGCAGCTTATGCGACGCATCCGGCCCTCGGGGGCGACGAGGCACTCGCCCGGCTCCGCGACCGCCTTCGGGACCGCGGCCTGAAGCTGATGCTCGACTTCGTCCCCAACCACACGGCGCTCGATCACCCCTGGGTCGAGGACCACCCGGAGCATTATGTCGTCGGCACGGAACTCGACCTGGCCCGTGCCCCGCACAACTACACCTGGGTCAAGCGGCGCGGCGGCGATCGGCTGCTCGCCTACGGGCGCGACCCGTACTTCCCCGGCTGGCCGGATACGCTCCAGCTCAACTACGGCAACCCGGCCACCCAGGACGCGATGCTCGACGAGCTGCTGAGGATCGCCGGGCAGTGCGACGGGGTGCGCTGCGACATGGCGATGCTGGTCCTGCCCGAGGTCTTCGAGCGGACCTGGGGCATCCCGACCCGGCCGTTCTGGCCGGAGGCGACCCGGCGGGTCAAGGAGCAAGCCCCCGATTTCTGCTTGATGGCCGAGGTGTACTGGGACCTCGAATGGACCTTGCAACAGCAGGGGTTCGATTACACCTACGACAAGCGGCTGTACGACAGGCTCCGTGACCGGCACGCC
>DASPHQ010000667.1:0-6776 GCA_035629595.1 Urbifossiella sp.
GACGGAAGCCCTGTGTGGCGCGGGGGTCGGGCCATACCACAACCGTATGCACACTCACCCCTGGACCGCTCCGCCGGGCACCGCCGGCCTGATCTTCGACTGCGACGGCACCCTCGCGGACACGATGCCGGCGCACTACCGGGCCTGGACCGCGATGCTCGGCCGGCACGGCATCGGGTTCACCGAACAGCGCTTCTACGAACTCGGCGGCGTCCCCACGGCGCAGATCATCCGCATCCTGTCCGCCGAGACCGGCGTTCCCGTCACGGACGTGGACGCGATGGTGGCCGAGAAGGAAGCCGCGTTCCTGGCGCACATCCACGCGATTCAGCCGCTCGAAGCGGTGGTCGCGGTGGCGGCGGCGTACCGCGGTCGGCTGCCGATGGCCGTCGCCAGCGGCGGCTACCGCGACACGATCACGCGCACCCTCGACCAGCTCGGCGTCCGCGGCTGGTTCGACGCGACGGTCACGGCCGAGGACACGGCCCGCCACAAGCCGGAGCCGGACGTGTTCCTGGAGGCGGCGCGGCGGCTCGGCGTGCCGCCCGCGGCGTGCGTGGTGTTCGAGGACACCGACATCGGCCTGGAGGCGGCCCGCCGCGCCGGCATGGCATCGGTGGACGTGCGGCAACCCTTCTAGAATGCCGGTATGGCCGACGACCCCCCGAAGAAGAAGCACCGGCCGTTCTGGCGGAAGCGCATCCGACGTTCCACGGCGGCCGGCGAGCACAAGCCCGTCCTCCTCGCCGAAGTCCTCGACGCCCTGAAGCCGCAGCCGGGCCAGACGGTCGTCGATTGCACCCTCGGGTTCGCCGGTCACTCCGTCGAACTACTGAAGGCCGTCGCCCCCGACGGACTCCTCGTCGCCACCGACCTGGACCCGGTGAACCTGGAACCGGCCCGCGCCCGGCTCGACGCCGTCGGCGGGCTGTTCGCGCTACACCACACCAACTTCGCCGGCCTCGCGCACATCCTCGCCGCGGAGGGCGTGTCGCAGGTTCACGGCCTCCTCGCCGACCTGGGCATGTCGAGCATGCAGGTGGACGACCGCGGCCGCGGGTTCTCGTTCATGCGCGCCGGGGCGCTCGACATGCGGATGGACCCCACGCGCGGCCGCACCGCCGCCGACCTGCTGGCGGCGCTCCCCGCGGACGAACTCGCCGCGGTGTTCCGCGAGTACGGCGACGAGCCGCGGGCCGATGACATCGCGGCCGCGATCGTGGCCCAGCGCGCGACGCAACCGATCCTCACGACGACGGAGCTGCGGGCGCTGGTGGAGGCCGCGGCGCCGGTGGTGCTGGACCGCACGCCGGGGGCGCCGCCGGAGCGGAAGCAGCAGCTCGCCCCGCTCCGGCGGGTGTTCCAGGCGCTGCGCATCCGGGTGAACCGCGAGCTGGAGAACCTGAAGCAGCTCCTCCGCGTCCTGCCGGACGTGCTGGCCCCGGGCGGCACCGCGGCCGTCATCAGCTTCCACAGCGGCGAGGACCGGCTCGTCAAGGCGGCGTTCCGCGACGGGCTGCGGGCGGGCGTGTACGCCGCGGTGTCGGACGACCCGGTGCGGCCGACGTTCGACGAGCGGAAGGCGAACCCGCGGTCGCGGTCGGCGAAGCTCCGCTGGGCGCGGCGGGCGTAAACTACCCCCATGCACCCCGCCGACCGCGACGAGCGCCTCGCCGCCCTGATCGACGCCCTCACCGCCGAGCAGAAGGCCGGCCGCCGCCCCGACGTCGCGGCCGCCGCCGCCGCCCACCCCGACCTCGCCGCCGAGCTGACCGACCTGTGGGCCGTCGCCCAGTTCGCCGCCCTCGCCGCGCCGACGCCGACTGTCGTCTACGAGCCGCGCCCCGCCGCTTCGTCCGACCCCGCCACGCCGCCGCGGGAATTCGGGGACTTCGAGATCGTCGGCGAGCTCGGCCGCGGCGGCATGGGGGTCGTGTACAAGGCCCGTCAGAAAAGCCTTGACCGCACCGTCGCGTTGAAGATGATCCGCGAGGCGCACCTCGCGAGCCCGGAGGACGCGGCCCGGTTCCGCACCGAGGCGGCGGCGACGGCGCGGCTCAAGCACCCGAACATCGTGACGGTGTACGAGGTCGGCACGGTGGGCGGGCAGGCGTACCTGTGCATGGAGTACGTGGACGGCCCGACGCTCGCGCAGCGCGTCGCGGCCGACGGCCCGCTGCCGCCGCGCGAGGCGGCCCGGCTCGTGGCCGTGATCGCCCGCGCCGTCCAGCAGGCGCACGCGGAAGGCATCCTGCACCGGGATTTGAAGCCGTCGAACATCCTCTTGGGGAAGGATGAAGGCGGAAGGATGAAGGATGAAACCAACTCCGGTTCTGCTTCAGCCTTCAACCTTCATCCTTCATCCTTCCGACCGAAGGTCAGCGACTTCGGCCTCGCCAAGCGGCTCGACAGCGGCGGCACCCTCACCCGCACCGGGGCGGTCGTCGGCACGCCGGCGTACATGAGCCCCGAACAGGCCGGCGGCCGCAAGGACCTCACCGCCGCCGCCGACGTGTACTCGCTCGGCGCCATCCTCTACGAACTCCTCACCGGCCGCCCGCCGTTCCAGGCGGCGCACCCCGTCGATACGCTGCTGCTCGTGCTGGAACAGGAGCCGGTGCCGCCGCGCGACCTGAACCCGACCGTGGACCGCGAGCTGGAACTCGTCTGCGTTAAGTGCCTCCAGAAGCCGCCGGAGCTGCGCTACCCCACGGCCGCGCTGCTCGCCGCGGACCTGGAGGCGTACGCGGCCGGCGAGCCGATCGCGGCGCAACCGAGCAGCCTTCGGTTCCTGCTGGCGCGCGTGTTCCGCGAAACGCACCACGCCGAGGTGCTGGAGAACTGGGGGAAGCTGTGGATGTGGCACAGCCTGATGATCTTCCTCCTCTGCCTCGCCACACAGGCGATGGAGTGGGTAAAGGTGACCGACCACGTTTACTACCTGGCGCTGTGGTCGGTCGGGCTGGTGACGTGGGGAGCCATCTTCTGGCAGCTGCGGCGGCGCGCCGGGCCGGTGCTGTTCGTGGAGCGGCAGATCGCCCACGCCTGGGCGGCGGGGGTGTGCGCCAGCATCACCATGTTCGGCATCGAGTGGATCATCCCGCTGCCGGCGCTCACGCTGTCGCCGGCGGTGGCGGTCGCGGCCGGGATGGTGTGCCTGTTCGAGGCCGGCATCCTGTCGGGGAAGTTCTACCTGTGGGCGGCGCTGAACTTCGCCGCCGCGATGGTGATGCCGCTGATCCCGGGGGCGAGCATCCTGCTGTTCGGGGTGGTGTCGGCGCTGTCGTTCTTCGTCCCGGGCCGGCAGTACTACCTTCAGCGCGTGCGGGCCGACGCCCGCCGCGCCCGCGCCGCCTGAGGTCACGATGACACGGATTCGTCGCTGGACACGTCGGGCGGGTCTCACCGCCGTCGCACTCGTGCTGCTGGTCGGCGGGCTGGTGACGCTCAACGGACTCGTCCTGGCCGACCGGCAGGCGCCGCGGATGCGCCACCTCACCGACGTGACACCCGCCCCGTCCGCGGCCGCCCCCGGGGAGGTGACGGTCGTCGCGTACAACGTGGCGAAGGGGTTCGCGCACCGCGGCGGGCTGCGGTTCGACACCCGTGCCGCGGTCGAGGAGCGCATCACGAAGATGGCCGCAGTCGTGAAGGCGGAGCGGCCGGACCTGGTGTTCCTGTCCGAGGCGCTGACCGAACTGGCCCCGTGCCCGGTCGATCAGGTCGAGCGGTTCGCCCGGGAGTGCGGGCTGCCGCACGTCGCCACTGGCGAGAATTACAACCTCGGCGTCCCCGGGCTCCGCGTGGTCGGCGGCAACGCCATCCTGTCGCGCCTGCCGCTGACCCCCGTGGCGAACATCGACCTGGCCGGCCGCCGGCCGTTCTGGGTGACGAAGAATAACCGCCGCGCCCTGTTCGCGTCGGCGGAGGTCGGCGGGAAGTCGGTGCTGCTCGGCGCGCTGCACAACGACTCGTTCGACATGCGGAACAACGCCGCGCAGGCCCGGCAGCTGCTGGAGTTCGTCGGCGACCAGCCGTGCGTGCTGGCCGGCGACTTCAACAACCGGCCCGGCGAGGAGTCGATCCGCCTGTTCCGCGACAGCGGCCGGTTCAGCGGCGCGTTCGACGGTCCGCCGACGTACTTCGAGGGGAAGCGGGCCGAGCGGCTCGACTACGTCTTTGCCCCCGCCGGGTGGGAGCTGATCGACCACCGCGTCATCCCCGACGACACCTCCGACCACCGGCCCCTGGTGTGCCGCTTCCGGGTGCGCTGAGCGCGGCGACTCATGGCGGAACACGTCATTCGGGCGGGGATAATTGGTTCCAGCGGAAGGGGGGACCCAGTCCCAGAAGCATTGAGTCAACTGGAAGAATCACTATTGGAACGACGCCGCCGGGTCGGGTACGGCGCGAGTCCTTGCCCCGACGGAACTTGTGACGAACGGCCAGGATGAACCCGATTCGGTCTCACTCTGTCGAAGGCAGCCCCGGCAGGCCGTCGATGCTAGCGGCGTTCTTCTTCGCCCGGTAGTCGCGCAGCGCCTCGGGGCTCTTCTTCTCGCACCACTCGGTCAGTTGCGGGCGGTCGCCGGCGTACTCGTAGCGCGGCACCGCGTACCCGCACGAGTCCGCGATCCGCTCCACCTCCAGCACCAACACCGACCGCACACCCGGCAACTCCGGGAAGTGCGGCGCCAGTTCCGCCCACCCGGCGTCGGTCGGCTCCACGGCGCGGCCGCGGCCGTACAGGCGGAGGATGCGCGGCCGGCCCTCGAAGGCGCAGAACATCACCGTCAGCCGGCCGTTCTCGCGCAGGTGGGCGATGGTCTCCACGCCGCTGCCGGTCAGGTCGAGGTACGCCACCGTCGTCGGGCCGAGGACGCGGAACGTGTCGAGCCCCTTCGGCGACAGGTTGACGTGGCCGTCGGCCGACAGCGGGGCGCTCGCCACGAAGAAGACGTGCTGCCGCGAAATGAACCGCCGCAGGTCGTCGTCGAGCCCCTCAAATACCTTTCCCACGCGGCCCCCTTTCGCGTTCCCGGAACAAAAGAAATTCACGCAAGTCGGCCGACCGTGGGCGTTGCAACAGCGGATAGGACGGACCGAACAACGAACCCCAACGAGGAAACGAGTCATGTTCCGCAAGCTGATCCTGACCGCCGTCGTCGCCACCGTCACCGCCGCCACCGCCGCCGCCCAGCCGCTGCCGATCCCGCACGGGCCGCACGGCCCCGGTCGCCACGACCCGCACGGCCCCGGCCGGCACGACCCGCACGGCCCCCGCACCCCGCAGCGCGACCGCCACGACTACGAGGTGCTCGTCCGCCACCACGGCCACTGGGACCGCTACCGCGTGTTCGACGACCTCGACGAGGCCCGCCGGGCGGTGTGGCGGCTGGAGCGCACCGGCCGCGACGCCCGCATCGAGGTTATCCACCGGCACTGGTAACGACGAGCGAAGCCCACCGGTTGCAACCGGTGGGCTTTCTGCGTTCCAGTGAGGTCGTATTCTAACCCGGTTCGCCCACTCCGTCCGTGGCTGCCGGGGGTTCAGATGGCCGAGATTCGGGGGTTCCGCGGCTTCCGCTACGACCTGGGCACGGTCGGGTCGCTGTCCGACGTGGTGGCCCCGCCCTACGACGTGATCGGCCCCGAGTTGCAGCAGGCGCTCTACGACCGGAGCCCGCACAACGCCATCCGCCTGGAACTGACGAAGGACGAGCCCGGCGACGACGAGACGGAGAACAAGTACACCCGCGCCGGCCAGACGCTCCGCGACTGGATCGCCGAGGACGCGATTCGGCAGGACACGGGGCGGTCGCTGTACGTGTACGAGCAGGAGTTCGAGGCCGAGGGCAAAACGTACACCCGCCGCGGGTTCTTCGCCCGCGTCCGGCTGGAGCCGTTCGGCACCGGCCGCATCTTCCCGCACGAACAGACGATGAGCGGCCCGAAGGCCGACCGGCTGAAGCTGTACCAGGCGACCGGGTTCAACCTGTCGCCGGTGTTCGGCCTGTACCCGGACCCCGAGAACGAGGTGTTCCGGGTGCTGGAGCCGTTCACGCGGAAGGGTCCGCCGCTGACCGCGACGGACCACCTCGGCGTGACGAGCCGGCTGTGGGTGATCACGGACACGCAGGCGATCAGCGCCGTGATCGGACTCATGGGGCCGAAGCCCGTATTCATCGCCGACGGCCACCACCGCTACGAGACGGGGCTGAAGTACGCCGAGGAGCAGGGCGCGACCGACCCCGAGGCACCGGCGAACTACTGCCTGATGATGCTGGTCAGCATGGGCGACCCCGGCCTCATCATCCTGCCGACGCACCGCCTCGTCAGTGGCTTGCCCGTCGTGACGGGGCCGCAGCTGGAAGCGGCCCTGGGCGAGCACTTCGAGGTGGTCGGCCGGTTCGACACGGCCGAGCTGTGCTGGGAGCACCTGGAGATGGACGGCGGCCAGGACGTGCTCGGGTTCGGCACCGTGGCCGACGGGAAGTGGTTCGCCGCGAAGCTGCGCGACCCGGCGGTGATGGCCGGGCTGGCGCCGGAGCAGTCGGCCGAGTGGCAGGGTTTGGGGGTGAGTATCCTGCACAAGCTGGTACTCGAGAAGCAGCTCGCCGCGCTCGGTACGCCGACGCTGACGTTCGTGCACCTCGTGAAGGAGGTGACGGACGCGGTGGCGGCGAAGGCGTGTCAGGTGGCGGTGCTGGTGCCGCCGGCGACGATGGAACACGTCGAAGAGATCGCCGGCAACCGCGAGAAGATGCCGCAGAAGT
>DASPHQ010000668.1:0-3439 GCA_035629595.1 Urbifossiella sp.
CCGCAAGCTCTACCAGAAGCTCGCCGACGGCGGCATGTCCGGTCCCGAATTCACCGCCGCCCGCACGGAATTGAAGGAAGGCCTGACCCTCCCCGCCGCCGATGCCACCGCCTTCGCCCGCAAGGTGAGTTCGGCCGTTGACCGCGTCGGCGAGGTGTACATCAAGGAGACGAACCCCGGCGACCTGACCGCGGCCGCGATCCGCGGCATGTACCGCCGCATCGAGGAGCCGCTGCCGACCGAGCTCGACGAGGCGCTGAAGGGGGCCAAGACGCTGACCGAGGGGAGGCGGTTGGAACTGCTCCAGAACGCCCGCTCCCGCTTGGGCCGGCGCGAAGACCTCGACGGCAACAAGGACGCCGACACCGCCATCCTGATGATGATGGCGAGTCTCAACGACCCGTACACGACGTACTACGACAACGACACCGTCAACCGCATGCGGAGTTCACTCACCGGGCAGTTCTCCGGCGTCGGCATCCAGATCCGTCGGGAGGCGGTCCGCGACGGGCTGCTGGTCGTGACGCCGATCAAGGGGAGCCCGGCGTTCCGCGCCGGCATCCGCGCCGGCGACCTCATCACCGGCATCGTTCGCAGCGTGGACAACGAGGGGAACCCGCTCCCCGACGGCGCCCAGCGCGAGTTCTCGACCAAGGGGATGAAGACCGAGGAGGCCATCGGCGTCATCACCGGCAAGGCCGGCACGCCGATCACCCTCCAGGTGGACCGCGACGGCAAGGCCATGACCTTCGACCTGAAGCGGAACTCGGTGTCGGTCGAGACGGTGTTCGGCGTGAAGCGCGGGGCCGACGCCGAGTGGTCGTTCACCATCGACGCGGCCAACAAGATCGGCTACGTCCGCCTGACGCAGTTCACCCAGAAGACGGCCGCCGACCTGAAGGCGGCGATCGCCGACATGAAGGAGAACGGCGGGCTGAACGGCCTGATCCTCGACCTCCGCGGCAACCCGGGCGGCTACCTGTCGGCGGCGGTGGGGATCAGCGAGCTGTTCGTCGGGGCCGAGAAGCTGGTGTCGGTGAAGGCCCGGGCCGGCGGCGGTAGTGCCGAGGTGTACCGCGGCCGGCGGCCGGCGGACAAGAGCTTCGAGGTCGTCGTGCTCATCAACGGCCAGAGCGCCAGCGCCAGCGAGATTGTCGCCGCGTGCCTCCAGGACCACGAGCGGGCCACGATCATGGGCGAGCGGACGTATGGGAAGGGGAGCGTGCAGAACGTGATGGACTTCCGCCAGACGCTCGGGCAGATCAAGCTCACCATCGCCCGGTACTACCCGCCGAGCGAGCGGAACATCGACAAGCTGGCGACGAAGGGCGAGCCGGACGAGGAGTGGGGCGTCCGCCCGGACCGCGGGTTCGAGGTGAAGCTGACGCGCGAGGAGTCGTCGGAGCTGGAGACGCACCTGAGGGAGCTGGAGGTGATCCCGCCGCCGGGGGCCGACCCGAAGGTGGTGACCGCGGACAAGGACAAGCAGCTGGCCGCGGCCATCGCGCACCTGCAGAAGCAGATCGCGGCCCGGCCGAAGGGGTGAACCGGAGTTCTTTGCAGAAATAAAGCCCGGGGACGGCCGTCCCCGGGCTTCGCCCATTTCTGGAGTCACCACGTGTCGTATACAGACGAGCCGGATGCGCCGCCCCCGGTCAACCGCAAGATCATCCGCAAGTTCCGCGAGCAGATCCACGCCCTCGGGGCCGTGTGGATCATCCTCGGCGGGCTCGCCGAGGGGCTCGTCGTCGTCGCCCAGTTCGTGATGAAGGACGCCCCGCGTGACATCCCGCTCGATTCGCCCTTCTGGCTGTTCGTCGCTGCTGTCGGACTCGGCTGGTTCATGTTGGGAGTCTGTACGTGCCTGAAGCAGATGTGGGCCGTTTACGGCGGGCTCATCCTCAGTTACATGTCGTTCGCCGGGCAGTTGATGAACCTGAACATCTGCGCCGGCATCATCGTGCTACTGGTTATCCTCCAGGCCCACCGCGTGATCGGCTGGGCCAGGCAGATGCGAGAGGCCGGGGTGCCGCTGGACGCCCGGCCGTGACGACGTGGTAAACCCCTCCGGTTCTGCGGCCGCCGCCGGTTGGAGCGGCGGACCGCGTTCTGCCGACAAGGCCCGCCGGTTCGTTCCGGCGGGTCGATTTTGTTTGCCGGCGACGATTGTGGATTTCCGCCAGCCCGTCAAAATTCCTTCAAGTCGGTGCGCGGCCGCGACGACGGCCGGGCCGGCGGTGGGGGAACAATGATGATCCGCAAGGTGTCGGTACTCGCGCTGGCGGCCGCAACGGCCGCCGCGGCCGGCGGGTGCCGGTCGAACTGCGGGAGTGGTTGGTTCACGTCGCGCGGGTCGAACGCGCCGTGCCAGCTCGCCGGGTCCAGCGGGGCGTGCATGGACGGGACGCCGGTCGGAGGGAGCTTCCCAGCCGGCGTACCGGGCGGCGTGATTCCGGGTGGCGGGTACCCACCCCCGGGCGGCGGGTACGGTGCGCCGGTCGGGCCGTCGGAGTTGCCGCCGCCGCAGCCGACCGACCTGATCCCGCGGCCGGGCGTGCCGACCCAACCGTTCGCGGTACCGTCGCCGGCGCCGGGCGAGGGCGGGGCGAACCTGCTGCCGGCGCCGAAGGGCGGCGTGCCGGTGGGGCGCTGAGGGTCGTGGGATTGCACCGCCGCGAGCGGCGGGCATCAGGTGCCGGCGTACCGTTCCAGCAGCTCGAACTGCTTGCCGAAATCGTGCTCGTTCACCCCGACCGGGCTCTTGAAGAAGCATGCGAGGTGCGGCAGCGGGCCGCACTCGCCGCGGCGCTGGGCCAGCAGCGTCAGCCGGGCCACGTCCACCACCAGCGGCGCCGCGAGCAGCGAGTCGCACCCCTGCCACGTGAACTGCAGCGTCATCTTCGTGCCGAGAAACCCCTCGAAGTGGACGTGGTCCCACGCCGTCTTCCAGTCGTCCAGCGACTCCACGTACTCGATCGACACCAGCGACTGCGGCCGGTAGCCGAGTAGTTCGGCGAGCAGCGCGTCCTTGCTCCGCACCTTGCTGGCCTTGTTCTCGGGGTCGTTCAGCACCTGCCCGTCGCGGTTGCCGAGAATGTTGTGCCCGACCCAGCTGTGGACGCGCAGGTTGCGCCGCGCGAACAGCGGCGCGAGCACCGACTTCAACAGCGTCTCGCCGGTCTTCAAGTCCTGCCCGGCCACGGGCACGCCGCGCGCCCGGGCCAGTTCGTCGATTGCCGGTAGAGTCGCCCCGCGCGACGGCGTCAGGTTCACGTAGGGGAAGCCGGCGTCGATCGCGGCGTAGGCGTACAGGCTGCTGGCCGGTAGCGAGGTCGTGGGCTTCTCGATCGCGGCAGCGAGGCGGTCGGCGGCGTCGCACTCCGGGCCGGGCTCGAACGGCGGCTCGGTGGACGCCGCGTTCACGACCACGAGCTGGTCG
>DASPHQ010000669.1:0-7006 GCA_035629595.1 Urbifossiella sp.
CCGCGGCGACCAGCTGCCGGCCCTCGCCGGGCGGGGCCTGCTGGCGGTGTCAGTCACGTCGCTGTATGGGAACCGCGGGAGCACGCCGTCCACGGCGGTGGCGTCCGAGTGGGTGCTGGCCCGCGAGCCGGTCGGGCGGACGCAGACGTTCATCATCTACGACCTCTCGCAGCCGTAGAATTCGCCAGTCATGTTCTCCCAGGCGCTGATCCTGACCGGTCCGACCGCGTGCGGCAAGACCGCGCTGGCACTCGCCGTGGCGCCGCGGCTCGGGGCCGAGGTCGTGGCGATGGACTCCATGACCGTCTACCGCGGCATGGACCTCGGCACCGCCAAGCCGACCGCGGCCGAGCGCGCCGCCGTGCCCCACCACCTGATCGACGAACTCGACCCGTCGGAGAGCGGCACCGTGGCGTGGTGGCTCGACCGCGCCGCCGCGGTGGGCCGCGACCTCGCCGCGCGCGGGAAGCGGCCGCTGTTCGTCGGCGGCACACCGTTCTACCTCAAGGCGCTGCTCCACGGCCTGTTCGACGGCCCGCCCGGTGACGCGGAGTTGCGCCGCCGCCTCGAAGCGGAAGCGGAGGAGGCCGGGAAGGAGGCGCTGCACGCGCGGCTGGCGGCGTCCGACGCCAAGACCGCGGCGCGACTCCACCCCAACGACGTGCGGCGCGTGGTGCGGGCGCTCGAGGTGTTCGAGCTGACGGGGAAGCCGATCTCGGCGTGGCAGCAGGGGTGGGACACGGCCGCTTTCGCGGGGGAAGCGGCCCCGGCGCCGGCGGCGATTCCCGCCGTCGTGCTGGAGCTGCCGCGCGACGTGCTGTACGAGCGGATCAACCGCCGCGTCGGGGCGATGCTCGCGGCCGGGTGGCTGGACGAGGCGCGGCGGCTGCGCGAACGGCCGGTCAGCCGCGAGGCGGCGCAGGCGCTCGGCTACCGCGAACTGTGGAACTACCTCGACACGCCGGGCGCGGATTTGGACACGACCGCCGACCTCATTCGAACGCGCACCCGGCAGTTCGCCAAGCGGCAGCTGACGTGGTTCCGCAGTCTGCCGACGCTGACCGGGGTGCCGGCCGACGCGCCGGACGTGGTGGAGCGGGCGCTGCGGGCGCTGAAGTGACCTCCGCCGCTTGCGGCGTTGCAACGCCGCAAGCGGCGGAGGTCACTTCAGCATCCGGATCGTGATATCCCGGAACTCCACCTCGGTCCCCTCCGATTGCAGCGCGATGCGGCCGCGCGTCAGGTTGCACTCCTTGCCGGCGTTCACCCCGCGGCCGTTCACCGCCAGCTCGATCGACCCGCCGCGGCACACGATGCGGTAGTCGTTCCACTCGCCCGCCGGCCGCTCCACGTCCGCGTCCTTCGGCGACCGCCAGATGTGACGCATCGTCTTGTCGTCGGCGTCGCGGGTGGCGGGGTTCACGGTCAGCTTCACCTCGGCGGCGGTCTGCAGCCAGATGTCGCCGGCCCGGCCGGCCCGCAGCTGCGCCTCCACGCTCACCGGCCACACCACGTCCGCCTTCTGCACGTGGAGCAGCACCCCGCTGTTGCCCCCCTTCACGCCGGCCGGGTAGCGCCAGCTCAGTGACAGCTCGTAGTCACCGTACTCGGCCTCGGTGGCGAGGTAGCCCGTCGGCCGGCCGGTGCCGCGCAGCACGCCGTCCTTCACCGTCCAGGTGTCCTTCGCGTCGATCGGCGTGGTCGGGCCGTCCTTCGCGAGCCGGCCGAACGCCTTCCAGCCGGCCAGGTCCTTGCCGTTGAACAGCGGCGCCGGGGCGGGCGGGGCGTCGCCGGCGGCGAAGGTGGCGAGGGCGGCGACGAGCGCGACCGACACGGGCGTGCGCATGGGGAAACCTCCGGTGCGGGGCCGGGGGCATTGTCGGCGGGCCGGGCGGGAACGCCAACCGGCGCGGCCGCGACCGGGCGGCAGACGTATCATGCCCGCGAGTCACCCTCCCCGTCCCGCCGGAGTTCCGCCATGTCCCGCCCGTTCCTCGCCGCCGCGCTCGCGGCCCTCCTCGCCGGTGCGGCCGGGGCCGCCGACCCGGCCTTCGACAGGGCGCTGCGCGACTCGCTGTCCGACGTCCACAACAAGGGGGCCGACCTGTACAACCAGGGGAAGGACTTCCCCGGGGCGTACCGGATGTACGAGGGCGCCCTCCGCACCTCCCGGCCGCTGCTGGCCCACCGCCCCGAAACCCAGAAGAAGATCGACACCAGCCTCGCCGCCGCCGAGAAGGAACGGGACGCGGCGAAGAAGGCGTTCCTGCTCCACGAGGCGATCGAGGCCGTCCGCTCCGACCTGAAGGAGCCGACGAAGACGGTCGTGGTGCCGGAGCCGAAGAAGACCGTCATCCCCGTGCCGGAGCCGAAGAAGACCGTCACCCCCGAGCCGAAGAAGACCGTCATCCCGGAACCGGAGCCGAAGAAGACCAAGACGCCGGAACCGGAGCCGAAGAAGACCGTCATCCCCGAGCCGAAGAAGACGGTCACCCCCGAGCCGAAGAAGGCGGTGCCGGAGAAGCTGCCGACGGTCAAGGGCGTGGTGACGTACAAGGGGCAGCCGGTGGCGAACGCGAACGTGACGTTCGCGGCGGTCGACCGCCTGAAGGTGCCGCCGGTCGTCGCCGGGACCGACGCGAACGGTGCGTACACCCTGAACCTCATCGCCGGCAGGTACGCGGTGTCGGTCACGGCGACGGCCAACGGCAAGGACGTGCTGCCGCCGCGGTTCGGGATGGTCGCCACGTCCGGGCTGACGGTCGTGGTCCCGGCCGGGTCGAGTACGTTTAACCTCAGCCTCGAATGAGTACGCCCCGCCCCGACGTGTTGATCGCCGGCGCCGGCCCGACCGGGCTGGTGCTGGCGCTGTGGCTCGCCCGCGCCGGCGTCCGCCCGCGGGTGATCGACAAGGCGCCCGACCCCGGGCTCGCTTCCCGCGCGATGGCCGTGCAGGCGCGAACGCTCGAGTTCTACCGGCAGCTCGGCATCGCCGACGGCGCCGTCGCCGACGGGATGCTCATGTCCGGCGCCCGGTTCTGGGACGGCGGCCGCCTCGCCGCCCTCGTCCCGCTCGGCGAGATCGGCGCGGGCATCAGCCCGTTCCCGCTCGTCCTCAGCTACCCGCAGGACGACCACGAGCGCTTCCTCCTGGAGCGCCTCCGCGAGGCCGGCGTCGCGGTCGAGTGGAACACCGAGCTCGTCGGCCTCCGCCAGACCGCCGACCGCGTCCACGCCCGGCTGCGCGCCGGCGGCACCGAGACGGAATCCGATCACGCCTACCTGTGCGGCTGCGACGGCTCGCACAGCGCCGTGCGTCACGCGCTCGGCGTCGGCTTCCCCGGGGCGAAGTACGACAGCAAGTTCTACGTGGCCGACGTGGCCGGCGAGGGCTGGTCGCCGGGGCCGTTCGTGAACGTCAGCCTGGGGCGCGACACGTTCTGCCTCGGCTTCCCCGTGCGCCGGCCCGGCATGGTCCGGCTCCTCGGCATCCTCCCGGCCGAACTCGCGGACCGCACCGACCTCACCTACGACGACGTGCGGCCGATCCCGGAACGGCTCCTCGGCCTGCGCACCACCGACGTGAACTGGTTCTCGACGTACCACGTCCACCACCGCGTGGCGGAGCGGTTCCGGGTCGGGCGGGTGTTCCTGTCCGGCGACGCGGGGCACGTCCACAGCCCGGCCGGCGGGCAGGGGATGAACACCGGCATCGGCGACGCCGTGAACCTGGCGTGGAAGCTCGCCGCCGTGCTGCAGGGGAGGTCGGCGCCGGCCGTGCTCGACAGCTACGAGGCGGAGCGGATCCGGTTCGCGCGGACGCTCGTGGCGTCCACCGACCGGGCGTTCGGCTTCCTGGTCGGCCGCGGGCTTCGCGGCTGGCTGATCCGGCGGGTGGTGATGCCGCGGGTGCTGCCGCTGGCGGTGAAGGTGCCGGCGGTGCGGCGGGCGATGTTCGGTCTCCTCTCGCAGACGCGGATCGAGTACCGGCCGGGGCCGCTGAGCGTCGGCGGCGCCGGCCGGGTGCGCGCCGGCGACCGGCTGCCGTGGCTCGGGGAGCCGGACAACTTCGCCCCGCTGACGAGCCGCGACTGGCAGGTTCACGTCTACGGCGATGTGGGGACGGCGCTGCGGGAGGTCGCGGCGCGGGCGGGGGTGTCGGTCGAGCGGTTCGCGTGGTCGGCGGGGTGCCGGCGGGCGGGGTTCGCGCGGGACGCGATCTACCTGGTGCGGCCGGACGGGCACGTCGGCTTCGCCGGCCGGCAGAACACGATGGCGGGGCTGGAAACGTATTTGGCGCGGTGGGCGATCCGCGGCGCGAATAGCGTCACTGAGCCGGCCCCGTCAGGGGTCGGAGCCGCCCGGCGCGCGGAGCGCTCCGACCCCTGACGGGGCCGGCTCAGAAGTCCCGCGCTCACCACTTCAGGTCCTCGCGGTCCGAACGCCAGTCGCGCGGAATCCCCTCCTCGCCGACTGCCAACCCCACGATGCCGCCGACGATCGCCGCGTTCGTGTCGATGTCGCCGCGGGCGCGGATCGTGTTCACCAGTGCCGTCGGGTAGTCGTCCAGGTGCCGGGCCGCGACCCACAGGCAGAACGGCACCGTGTCCTGACAGATGATGCGGCTGCCGTTGCCCAGCTCCCGAATCACCGGCTCCAGCGACGTGTCGAACGGCACGACCGCGGCGCCGTACGGAAGCAGCCGCACGTCGGGCTCGGCCGGCACCTCGACCCGCAGGTTCGCCGCCCGTTCGATCCCGTCACGCACCTCGCCGGCCGGCGTGTGCGCCAGCACCGCGTCGAACAGGCCGCGTTTCACGTCGTCGTCGCCGCGCCGCTCGCGGTTCAACCACGCATACGCCGCCGCGACCGCGACCGCGATTCCGCCGGCGATTCCCTCCGCGTGAGCGTGCGTCACCGCCGACGCCAGCCGCGCTTCTTTGGCGACGCGCTCGTAACCGTCCTCGGCGAAGTACGCCCCGACCGGCGCCGCCCGCATGGCCGAGCCGTTGCCGAACGAGCCGCCGCCGAACAGGCTCTCGGCCGCGGCGCGCCAGTCGGCGCCGCCGGCGATCGCCCCGAGCAGCCGGATGGCGCCGCCGCCGTAGCCGCGGAACGGCAGCAGCTCGAACCGGCGGGCGAAGGCGTGCGCCAGCGCGTCCTGGTCGATGCGGCCGTGAGCCTTCAGCACCTCGACGATGCCGAGCGCCATCTCGGTGTCGTCGGTGTACTCCCACGGGGCGCGGGCCGTGGCGCGCGGGTCGTCGAGGAATGCGGCGTAGTTGTCGGAGTGGAAGCACGTCTGCCCGAGGGCGTCGCCGACGGACAGCCCTTCGACCGCGAGTTTGGCGCGGGCCAGGCGGTCGGCGTGGTCGGGCGGCAGCGGCGTGGTCATCTCGGCCCAGCGGTCGCGGAGGAGGCGGAGGAGGTTCATCATCCCCCCACCGGACGCGCCCCGCCACCGGAATCGTGGGGCCGGTTTCCAACCGGCCGGCGTTCCCAGGCCGGTTGGAAACCGGCCCCACGGCGGCGCGGTACGATACTTCCACCCCGTGAGGCGCCGTCATGCCGGACCCGTTCGCCGCCGCGCGCCAGGCGATGCGCGACGAGTTCTTCGCCAAGCTGTTCCTCCTCGGCGGCTGGGTCGGCGGCACCGACACGTACAAGCGCACCATGTGGGCCGCCGTCCCCGACGTGGCCCTGCAACCCGCCGCGTACCACCTCACCTTCCGCAAGCCGCTCGCCGAACCCGGCGCCGGCAACCAGCTGGTGATGGCCGGTCACGAAGCGATGCTCGCGCAGTGGTTCCACCGCCCCCTGAAGCGCGCCGACGTGGAGCTGGCCCGCCGCTGGTACGCCGAGCACTCCGCAGTCAAAGCATTCCCCCACGAAGTCTGGGACGCCGTCCTCGCCGCCACCCCCGGCGACGACATCGCGCTTCCCATCGACATTTGGGGCTTCCCCGGCGGGCAGGCGTTCCTCGCCGGCGTGCCGTGCCTGTCGTTCGAGGGGCCGGGCGGGCTCGTCTCGTACCTCGAACCGGCGATGTGCCGCTACTTCGCCCCGGTCATCCAGGCGACGAAGGCGCGGCTGATGGCCGCGGCCACGCCGCGCGACGCCGAGTTCGGCCTCCGCAGCGCCCCCGCCGAGGTCAACAACCTCGTGCTGCTGCTGGCCCGCTACGTCGGCGGCGGCGGGCAGCTCACGTCGAACGACACGGCCGAGTTCCTGTGGCCCGAGCTGTTCCGCTCGGTCGGCACGATCGGCCACGAGATGATGTGCGCCGCCCAGCGGTTCGACCGCACCCTCGCCGACGCCGAGTGCGAGATGATGGACCGCTACGTGTCCCGCATGGGCACCGCGTCGCTGCTGTGCGACCTCGTGGACGCCGAGACGGTCGGCCTCGAAAACGCCCTCCGCGTGATCCGCGCCCACCCGGAGACGGACCGCGTCGGCGTCCGCGTGGACAGCGGCGACATCGCGGCGCAGTGCGTGCTGTACTTCGAGCGGATCGCGGCGCTGAGCGTGCCGCCGCGGACGATCGTGTTCGAGGACGAGGTGACGCCCGAGCAGGTCCGCCGCGTCTACGACGTGTTCCGCCAGCGCACCGGCACCGAGCCGACGATGCTGTTCCCCGGCGCCGGCGGCTACTGGTGGCGGCTCGTCCACCGCGACAGCGTGAGCGCCGCGTTCAAGCGCGGGGCGACGGCGGGCGTGCCGAACATCAAGTTCTCGAACTCGCCGGGGAAGGAGAGCCTGCCGGGCACGGTGCGCGTGTACGCCCGCGGCGACGTGCTGGTCGCGGCGGACGTGAGCGAGGACGTGGACGGCGAGCCGCTGTTCGTGAAGCTGGTGGAGGCCGGCCGCGTGGTGTACCGCGAGCCGTTCGAGGAGCAGCGGGCGCGGGCGGAGCGGACGTGGGGCCGGTTCGCGCGGTGGGAGCCGTCGGAGCGCGTGGCCGGGTGGCTGGAGCGCTTCCGGGCGATGCGCGCGGCCGAGGTCGCCG
>DASPHQ010000670.1:0-4697 GCA_035629595.1 Urbifossiella sp.
AAGCAGTTCCGTCGGGTCGCCACCCGGTACGAGAAGAAGGCGGCGAACTTCCTGGCCTTCGCCTGGGTCGCCGCACTCGTCGTGATGATGAAGTAGCCCTGGCCACGCAGGCTGCCTACCTCGTGTCCACACGGCCTAGTCCCTGCGCGTCGCTACGACCCGCCTCGTTTGCTTTTCGACCCGTGATAATGCCCGCGCGCGAGATGCCGGCCCACGGGTGAGCTCGCCTTTCGTCACTTCGTCGCCGCTGGTCCCGGAACGTCGGCACCCCGCGGGCCGTCCGACGGCACGCCACAGCCCCGACCGTGCGGCCGATCGGTCCGGCTCCCTCCCGATCCGGCCCCGTTCCCGTCCTCACCGCCCCCCGCCACGCTCTCGTCATACCCCAGCGGGGTCACCCGAATGTACTCCGTCGTCCCGCCCCCGAGTCGTCGCACTGCCGCCGACAGGTCGTGATTGCCGCCCAGGACGATCACGGTCACCGGATTCCCGGCCAGCGCCCGCCGGACCTGAGCGTCGTTCCGGGCTGCGACCACCTTCGGGTCGGCCTTCACCGTGCCGTCGGGTCGGACCGGGTTCGCGGTCTCCAGCAGGGCGGCATCGTCGAGCGGCAGCACCTTGAGCTGTTGGCGGCCGGCGAACCGGCCGGCCGCCCCGTACGGAAGGGTCTCGACCCGGAGCCCGCGAATCAGTCGGTCGATTTGCGCGACGTGCGGCTCGCGGTCGAACTCCAGCGCGGCCGCCTCGGCCCGGAGCGCGTCGAGCCGGTCGGAGGTCGCCTTGAACCCGTTCACGATCCCGTCGTAGTTCCGCTGTCCCTCGTCGGTCAGCCCCTCGACCATCACCTGCCGCAACCCGTACTGCTCGACGAGCGCGCCGAGGAGCAACTCCTGTTGCGCCTGCAGGGAGTCCACGTTGTTCAGGAACGCGGCGTAGAGGCGATCGACTTCCGCGCCCGGCATGGTGCGGCCGGCGGCGTGGCTCATGTCGATGGCGAACAGGTCGCGGGGAACGTGGTGGTAGTCCCGGATGTGGATGATCCGGTGCCGCTGGTCCGCGACGGACACCAGCACCTCGACCCCGGCCACACCGGGCAGGTTGCGGAGCGTCGTCTCCGGGAGTGCGCCGGGTTCGGCGAACGGCGATGCCGGGGTCGGCGGGGCGGGAGGCGGGCCGCCGCATCCCACGGTCAGCATCGAGAAGATGGCGACGAAACGACGGGCGGAGGATGTCATTCATCGATGATGGTCGTGCCGCCGGCGGCGGTCAAGGCGCCGTCACCACGAGGGCTTGAGCCGCTCCTGTTTCGGCATCGGGAGGACACCGAGGGCCAGTGCCGTTCCCGCATCCGGGTCCGCCCGCCGGCCGTCGAGTTCCCGGACGAGCCGAATCGTGGTCACGTCATCGACTGGCGCTGGAGTATTGAGTCCTGCTCATCGCCAGTCGATGCCTCGGTCAACCCGACTCGGCCGACCGGAACGCTGTGTCGAAAGCGTCGGCCGCCTTCCGGTGCGTCTCCTGCCTGGGGTGGACGTAGAACCGTAGCGTCGTGCCCACGTCGGCGTGCCCCAACCGCTCCTGGATGACCCGGGGGTCAGTCCCGGCCTCGACGAGGAGCGTGGCGTGCATGTGCCGCCACTGGTGGAACCCGAGCCCGGTCAGCCCGGCCGCCGTCCGGATCGGGGCGTACACGTCGCGGGTGAAGTTCGACTTCCGCAGGAACCCGCCATCGCAGTCGCAGAAGACAGGGCGGTCGGGGGCACAGTGCCCCTCCGCCAGCATCCGCTTCCGGTGTTCGGTGAGGGCGTTGACCGCCAGGGCGGAGAGCTCGACCGTCCGCCGGGACTTGGCCGACTTCGGCTCCTTCAGCCGCAGCTTCCCCTTCAACTCTTCGAGGGAGTGCCGGACGTGGAGTTGGGCCCGGGCGAGGTCCACGTCCTGCCAGCGGAGCGCGAACACCTCCCCCTGCCGGAGTCCGGTGGCGACGTCAACCGTGAAGAGGGCTTCGAGCCGGTGACCCGCGGCCGCCTTGAGCAGCGCCCGCGCCTGCTCGGCCGTGACCGCTGTCATATCCTTCCGCGGAACCTTCGGCCGTTCTACCGTGGACACGGGGTTCCAGCTGGCTCGCTTCCACGCGACCGCCCGCTTGACGGCCCGGTGGAGCACGGCGTGGACGAGCTGCCGGGTGCGCGCGGGTACTCCGGTCCGGCACAGCGTCGCGTAGAGCCCGGTCACGTGGTCCGCCTGAAGCTGGGAGAGTTGCACGCGGCCGATGTGCGGGCGGATGTGGAGGCGGATCGTGTCCCCGTAGCACTTCACCGTCCCCGGCGCTCGGTTGGGCTTCACGTCGCTCTCGAGCCAGTAGTCCAGGAACTCGCCGAGCGTGAGCCGGGCCGTACTCGTACCGAGCCCCTGGCGGACGTCCTGCCGGAACCGTTCGAGCTTCTCCAGCACCTCGCCCTTCGTCTTGCCGTAGAGGATCCGCCGGCGTCGCTTCCCGTCCTCCCCGAAGCCGAGCGACACCGACCCGACCCACATCCCGTCGTCCCGCTGGTAGACACCCCCTTCTCCGCGCCCGCGCCGCTTGCGTGCCATCTTCAGCCCTCCTGAGTGGTTGTGCGTGACCGACGGTGCCAGCTACTTCCGCCTTCTGTGCTGCTTCGCCTCGCGCCACCGCGCCCGCCGCTCGTCCGGCGTGAGTTTGGCGTCCCAGAGCTGGAACGTGCAGCGCTCGCAGTGGGCCCGCCGCGACCGCCGGCCCGACGGCGTGTTCGGCAGCAGTACCTCGCACCGCTGGCACCGGGGGGCGAGGTCGTCGATGACCAGCGACGCGAACGCCTTCACCCAGAACTGTCTCGCCCGCTTCCAGCCGAGCCGGGGCCACGGGCCCAGGTGGTCGCCGAGCTCATCCCACTCGCCGCGGGCCACCGGGGTCGGGTTCAGGTCGAGCCCGTGGTAGGTGTCCTGGCTGAGAAGGGCCTCCGTCGGGGCGACCAGCGGGACCGGTCGGCACTTCGCCAGGTGCCACCGGAACCGGCGGTCGGCCTCGGCGGCGGTGATCGGCACCGACTTCCGCGCCTTGAACCCCTTGAGCCGATCCACCAGGGAGAAGAACGCCATCGCGTTCCTCTCCCAGTAGACGAAGAGGGCTTCGGTCCACCGCTGCGATTCAATTCCCGCAGGCATCGACGCGGCGACGCTCATGATCCACGAGCCCGGCGGGCTGGGCGGGGGAGGATGCCGCCGCTCCTGCTCCTGGTACCAGTCCCACGTGACGTAGTCGTAAGCGAAAGCCTCGGACTCCAAATCGTCCCGCCCGGATTCGGGGTCGTCCTCCGCGAGTTGCCGCCAACTCATCCTGGTTGTCCTCAATCAAAAGAATTGCGTTTCGACTGAGGATACCATAGGGGTGCAGACTAGTCCAGCGCGGGGCACGTGGATTGTCTGGTCACCCGGAGGTCGAGGAATGGTCGAGTCGACGAAGCTAGAGCTACTCGCGGACGGGGCGGTCGATGTGCGCGGAGCCGAAGCGCTGTCCGCGGTGTCACGGTCGGGGCTGTACGCACTCATGGCGGCCGGGCGACTGCCGTGGACCCAGGTCGGCAAGAAGCGTTTGATCCCACGGCGGGCACTGGTCGAATTGCTCGCGAAGAACGTGAAGGGGTTCGCCGGGGAGTCCGAGACCGGGAAGTGAAACACCACCGCCCCGGGCTGGCCACCCGGGGCGGTTACACGTGCCGGCCCGGTCGGCTCGCACCCGACCGAAACCCGTGGGAGAACACCCTGGTTATACCACACCGAGTGCCGTCGTTGGAAGAGGCGGGCGGGGGCGAGGTGCCGGCGACCCGAGGAAGTTCGGGCGGTGCCGACCCTCCCCACCCCCTCCCCCCTTGTGTGGCGATTTCCTTCTCGGCGCCGCGTGCCCAGTCGCGGGTCGCCGAGATCCTGTCCCGCGCGAGGGTGTACCTCGCTGAGGGGAGGACGGTCACTGGCGCGGGCACCTCCCGCTGGGTGGTCCGCCCGCCCGCGAACGCGCCGTACCCCCGCGACCCGTGGCGGCGAACGCACGGGGTGCTCCGACCCGCCGACGGCGGACCGCCGCACGTCCTGTCCGCCAGAGTCTGGGAGAAGTTACAGCTGGCCCTCGACGACGTGTGCGACGACTCGAAGGACGGGGAGGAGGCGGCCGAGTGGCGTGGGTTCCTTCACTCCGACGGATCCCAGTGGTGCTGGGACGGACGGCTCCTCCGCGGCGCCGTGACCCTCCTGGCCGGGTTCTCGAAGGACGGAAAGTCGACCCTGCTGCGCGGCCTCCTGCGGGCCGGCGAGGACGCGCGCCGGGCTACGGACGCGCTGCCCGACGAGGCGCCCGAGAATGAAGAAGGCCGCGTGGCCTTCCTCGGCGCGGACGTCGGTCCGTTCAAGGCGCTTGTCGCGACCGAGGAACCGCTCGAACAGTGGGCCGGCACGGGGTACCACCGCATCCGCCCGATGCCCCGTTCCCCCGTCGCAAAAGTAGCGGAGTGGGCGGGGTACGTCAGAGAACTCGAGGTGCTCGCCCGGTCACACCGTGCCAGGGTCGTCGTCCTCGACACCTGGAGCCGGGCCTGCGGCGCCGACGAGAACAGCGCCCGGGCGGTCACGCGGGCGATGGCCCACCTCCGCGACCTGGCCCAGGGCGACGACGTCGCGGTCCT
>DASPHQ010000671.1:0-9373 GCA_035629595.1 Urbifossiella sp.
CGGCAGCGCCTTCCTCCCGGCCCACTTCCAGGGCACCCGCATCGACGACCGAGGCACTCTGCCGAACCTTCGCCCCGCGACCACGGCCGGGCTGCAGCGCCGCCAACTCGACCTGATCCAGGGGATGAACCGCGACCTGGCCGCCGCCCCCGGCGCGCCGGACGCGGTGGACGGCATCATCGAGTCGTTCGAGCTGGCGTTCCGCATGCAGGGGAAGGTGCCGGAGCTGCTCGACCTGTCGAAGGAGCCGCTGCGGGTGCGCGACGAGTACGGCGCCACCGACGCTCCGAACGCCGCCTTCGCCCGCCAGTGCCTCATGGCCCGCCGGCTGTGCGAGGCGGGCGTGCGGTTCGTCGAGATCTGCCAGCCCGGCTGGGACCATCACAACAACCTCCACGCCGGCCTCATCGACCGCTGCCGCTCGATCGACCGGGCGACGGCGGCGCTGCTGAACGACCTCGACCGCCGCGGGCTGCTCGACGACACGCTGGTGCTGTTCGGCAGTGAGTTCGGCCGGCTCCCCACGTCGCAGGGCGTGGACGGCCGCGACCACAACATCACCGGCTACCCGATGTTCCTGGCGGGCGCGGGCGTGAAGCCGGGGTTCACCTACGGGGCGACGGACGAGTACGGCATCCGCGCCGTGGAGGGGCGGATTCACACGAATGACCTGCACGCGACGCTGCTGGCGCTGCTGGGGATCGACCACGAGCGGCTGACGTACCGCTACGCCGGCCGCGACTTCCGCCTCACCGACGTGGCCGGGACCGTGGCCCGCGATGTCTTTGAATAGGCTCGCTCAGTCCGCAGTTTCTGGTAACACGCCGCGGGTTGGGTATCCCGAAACGTACGAGTGCAGATGATCCGCATTGGGCTGCGATACTGAAGTGTTGCAGCCCCTTCCCCTCATCCGACGACAGGGGCAGGTCCGCTCGACGCGCCCGAACAGGACCGCCGACGCTGCACGTCCGCCGGGTACAGCGCTGGAACGACGTCCGCCAGCCACCGAAGTTCGTCACATCCCCGACCGTGTGCGATGTTCGCCTGGACCTCCTCCTGGCAGTAGCAGTGCGTGTCCGTGCCTTGGACCTTGCGGACCTTCGTCGACGACGAGGGGCGCGAGTGACGTTGACTCCACCGGGTAGCGAGCTATCATCCGCGACCCGCTCGGCCGGGGGAAGTGGGGTAGGTGGAGACGCACTCGGTGACGCGATTCGACGCATCGTTCCCGCACAACCGACACGACGAGCGCCACCGGTTTACGAACCCGGCAACGGGTTCCGCCACCCGAGTGAGGGGCGTGGCCCATGCAGTTTAATTCCTACCTCTACGTCTTCGTCTTCCTGCCCCTCGTGTGGGCGCTGTACACCCTTTTCCGGACGAAGCCGGCGGCGAAGTGGATTCTCCTGCTCGCCAGCTGCTTCTTCTACGGCTTCTTCGCGCCGGTTTTCCTCATCCCGCTGCTCGTCTCCGGGGTCGTCGACTACAACATCGGCGTCCGACTGGCCGGGGGGAGCGACCGGGTTCGCAAGCTGCTGCTGATCGCCAGCTGCGTCCTGAACCTCGGCATGCTGGCGGTGTTCAAGTACACGAACTGGCTGACCCGGCTCCTCCAGCCGGTCGGGGAGTTCGTCGGCGTCAGCATCCCGGCCACCGACATCCCGCTCCCCCCGGGCATCTCGTTCTACACGTTCCAGACGCTCTGCTACGTGATCGCCGTCTACCAGATGCAGTTCGCGCCGACCAAGAAGTTCATCGACTACATGAACTACATCATGTTCTTCCCGCAGCTGGTGGCGGGGCCGATCGAGCGGGCGCAGAACCTCCTCCCGCAGCTGAGCGGCGTCCGGCCGATGGTCTCGGCCCGGGACGCGAGCGGCGGCCTGTTCCTCATCCTGTTCGGGCTGTTCAAGAAGCTGGTCCTGGCGGACAACTTCGGCGGGATCGTCGAGTTCATCGGCCAGGCGATGCCGCTCGACGCGGGCCAGCCCGTGCCCGGCCTCGGGCTGCTGTTCGCGTACGCCTTCGCCGGGCAGATCTACTGCGACTTCAGCTCGTACTCGGACATCGCGCTCGGGTCGGCGATGCTGTTCAACGTGAACCTGATGCGGAACTTCGCGACCCCGTACCTGTCGGTCAACCCGGCGCAGTTCTGGGCCGGGTGGCACATCTCCCTGACCACCTGGCTGCGCGAGTTCCTGTTCACCCCGCTCTGCTTCTGGATGGCCGGCGACGGGCGGCGCGGGCGGACGGTCCACGTGCTGCTGGCGATGTTCCTGACCATGGTCCTGTGCGGGCTGTGGCACGGGGCCGGGGTCATGTTCCTGCTGTGGGGGGCGTTCCACGGCGCCCTGTACGCCGCGTACGTCCTCTGCCCGGTGGACCGCTACCTCCGCCGCGGGCTCGGCCGCGTCGTCGGGTCGGCCGTCGCGTGGGTGCTGTTCCTGCACCTGATCTGCTTCAGCTGGATCCTGTTCCGGTGCACCTCGCTGGAGCACCTCGGCCTGGTCATGCGGTCGATCGCCCAGGTGCCCCAGATGCTCAGCAACCCGCTCTCCCCGCAGTGGATCACGGAGAACTACGTGTTCTACGCCCTGGCCTGGGGGCTGCTCCTGCTGACCGCCGTCACCCTGCTCGGGGACCTCGCCGAGAAGCTCGCGGGCGGCGACGTCCGCCGGCTGTTCTTCCGGCTGCCGGCCCCGGCCGGGGCGCTGAGCATCCTGGGGCTCGTCTACGGGATCACCTTCTTCGGCCGGAGGGTCGCCAATGAGTTCATCTACTTCGCCTTCTAGCGTCGCCCGGGCCGCGCTCGGCCGAATGGTCGGGCTCCTGCGGGGGCCGTGGGCGGTCCGGCGCCAACAGGCCGACGTTGGTCCCCGCGGCCCGTCCGCCGCCGTCGCGTTCCGGCCGTGGCTGCTCGCCGGGCTGGGGATGCTCGGGATCGAGGTCGGGTACAAGGCGGCCGCCAAGCCGGACCGGCTGGAGCGAACGAACTTCCTCAACCACTCCTTCTGCCAGCCGGAGCCGGTCCAGCGGGCGATGGTGTACGAGAAGCTCCGGGTCCAGCGGTTCAGCGACCCCGACGTCCTGTTCGTCGGGGACAGCTCGTGCAACCACGGGGTGATTCCGCACGTGGCGATGGCCGAGATCCCGGGGTTCAAGGTGGTGAACCTGGGGGTGGCGACCAACGTCGGGTACGGCGGGCACCTGGCGCTGGCCGAGTACATGCTGCGCAAGTCGCCGGGGATCCGCTACGTCGTGCTGTACAACTGCATGGTCGGGGGGCAGCCGCGGAAGATGACGGTCGAGGGGGAGAAGGGCCACGAGTTGATGGCCGACGACATCCACAACGAGTTCGTCAGCCGACCCCGGGCCGTCCTGCAGATCCCCACCCTGGCCGCCCGGAAGGACGTGTTCCGGTACGTCGCGTACCGCAACGGCGCGCTGCAGGACCGGGACGCCCCGCTCACGTCGAACGTCGGCTACCAGATGCTCACCGCCACCAACCGGGACTGCCACGGGTGGTGCCGGGAGACGGACTTCCCCGGGGACTTCCCCGCGGGCATCTTCTACAAGCAGAGTCCGGAGAAGTGGACGGCGAGCGATGTCGGCGCGGTCGAGACGCACTTCGACTGGGGGAGCATGCGGACCCGGACGTACATCGAGACCACGTACCAGCAGTTCGCCGACCTGGCCCGGCGGTACGACGCGAAGCTGGTGGTCATGAACAACCCGGTACCGGCGTCGCTCAAGACCCGGTTCACGGACGTCTTCAGGCTCGACGAGATCGTGGAGGAGGTCCGGCGGTTCGGGACCGCCCACCCGGAGGTCCACGTCCCGAACGAGCTGGCGTACTGGCCGGACGACAAGTTCTCCACGTTCTCCCACGTCAGCACCCTGTACAGCCACGAGTCGGCCCGGCGGGCCGGGCTGATCCTCAAGGACGTCATCGCGAAGGACGGGGCCACCCCGCGGCCGCGGCCGGCCGACTTCGTCACGCGGGAAGCCCCGGAGAAGGCGGACGTCGACTTCGCCCGGCCGTTCTGCGCGTTCGGGTGGGGGCCGGTCGAGAATCACGGCCAGCGGTACGTCAGCGCGCACGACCGCGCCTTCCTGTACGCGGTGGTGAAGCCGGGCCGGGAGTACACCGTCCGCCTCCACTTCAACACCACCACCGTCACCGCCCTGAACCGGTTGAAGGTGCGGGTGAACGACGCCGAGCTGGCCGAGGTCGGGCGGACGTGGGGCGGGCCGCACACGATCGACTACCGGCTCCCCGCGGACGCCGCCTCGCGGCACCTCGGGTGGTTCCGGATGGAGGTGGACATCCGCCCCGCCGCCGGCGACACCGCGGACGCCGGGCCGGCCGGGCGGCGGCTCGCGCTCGGCCGGGTCGAGGTCGTCCCGGTCGAGACCGCCACCCCCGCCGGAGGACAGTGATGACTCCTGCCGACGGGCTGCTCTGGGACGACTGGCGGGCGCAGTGGGAGCAAGAGCCGACCGCCACGGCGGTCGTTCACTGGACCATGAGCGGGGGCAGCCGGGAGTTCACCCGCCACGAGCTGGTCGCCGCCGCCTGGGGCTACGCCCGGCGGCTGGTCGCGGCCGGGGTGCGGCCCGGGGAGGTGTGCGCCCTGGTGCTGCGGAACCGGCCCGAGTTCTACCCGCTGTACCTCGGCGTGTCCCTGGCCGGGGCCATCCCCGCCGTGCTGGCCTACCCGAACCCGCGCCTCCACCCGGACAAGTTCCGCCAGGGGCTCGAGGGGATGGCGGCCTGCTCCGGGCTCGACCTGCTCCTGACCGAGCGCGACCTGGAGCCGGTGGTCCGGCCACTCGTCGAGGGCGGCGCGAGTTCCGTCCGCGGGCTCCTCTTCCCGGTCGAGTGGGGGTCGGACGCGGCTGACTTCGACGCCGCCGACTTCGACCGGATGTTCCGGCAGTTGAAGGCCACTGCCACGCCGGACGACCCGTGCCTGCTCCAGCACTCGTCCGGGACGACCGGGCTGCAGAAGGGCGTGGTCCTTTCGCACCGGACCGTGCGGGAGCACCTGCGGGCGTATGGCGGCGTGCTCGGCGTCGGGGCGGGCGACAAGGTGGCGAGCTGGCTCCCCCTCTACCACGACATGGGGCTGATCGCCGCGTTCCACCTGCCGCTCCACTTCGGCCTGCCGCTCGTCCAGCTCGACCCTTTCGAATGGGTGTCCGCCCCGGTGCTGCTACTGGAGGCCGTGTCGCGGTACCGGGCGACGCTCGCCTGGCTGCCGAACTTCGCCTACCACCTGCTGGCCGAGCGGCCCAACGACGAGGACCTGGAGGGGGTGCGGCTCGACTCCCTGCGGGCGGTGGTCAACTGCAGCGAACCGGTCCGCGCGGAGGCGCACGAGAAGCTGACCGCCCGGCTCGGGCCGTACGGGCTGAACCCGAACTGCCTGACGGCGTGCTACGCGATGGCGGAGACGACGTTCGCCGTCACCCAGACTCCGGTCGGGCGGCCGGCCCGGGTTCTCGACGCGGACCAGGCGGAACTCGGCCGCGGGCGCTACCGGCCGGCGGCCGGCGGCCCGGCGCGGCGGTGCGTGTCGTCCGGCGTCCCGATCCCGGGGACCGAGGTCCGGGTGGTCGGGCCGGACGGGGAGAGCCTGCCGGACGGGCGCGTCGGCGAGCTGGTGATCGCGTCCGCCGCGATGTTCGACGGGTACCGGAACAACCCGCTCAAGACGGCCGAGGTGTTGCGCGACGGCTGGTACCGGAGCGGCGACCTGGGGTTCCTGCACGACGGCGAGTGCTTCGTCATCGGCCGGCAGAAGGACGTGATCATCGTCGCGGGGAAGAACCTGTACCCGGAGGACGTGGAGTCCGCGGTCGGGCAGGTGCCCGGCGTGGTGCCCGGCCGGGTCGTCGCGTACGGGCGCGAGAACCCGGACACCGGGACCGAGGACGTGTGCGTGATCGCCGAGACGCACGAGACGGACCCGGCCCGCCTGCGGGCGCTCGGGGTGGCCGTCAAGACGGCTGGCATGGGGATCGGGGTGAGCGTCGCCCGGGTCGCCCTGGTCCCGCACCGCTGGCTGTTCAAGAGTTCGTCGGGCAAGCCGAGCCGCAAGGCGAACCAGGAGCGGCTGGCCGACGACCGCTGGGTCGCCTGACCCGCCGTGACCCCTACCTCGTGACAAGGACCGTCCGATGATTTCCCCGGAACTGAAGGCCGTGCTGCTGAAGGCCCTCGGGCTGGACGACTACCCGTTCACCTCGTCCACCCTGGCGACCGACGTCGTGGGGTGGGACTCGCTCAAGCACATCGAAATCATCGGGCGGGTCGAGGCGGCGTTCGGTGTTCGATTCCGCGCCTACGAGGTGGTGAACCTGCCGGACGTGGGGGCGCTCCAGCGGCTCGTCGACGGCAAGCTCGCGGCGAAAAACGGCCGGGCGGCGGGGTAACGGCAGCGCGGCCCGCAGCAGGAAACCGCGACAGACCTCGACTCGACCCCCAACCCTGCGAAGCGGATAGCCACCTGGGCCGTTCCCGCCCGACGCGACTCGTGACCGAGGGCCACCGATGGACGCTCCCCACGGGCCGAAGCTGGACGCCCTCACCGGCCTCCGCTACCTGGCGGCCATCTCCGTCGTCGTGGCCCACGTGTCCCACTTCCTACCGCCCGGCGACCTCCAACTCGCGCTGAACGGCCTGTCCGCCCCCGCGATGACGGTGTTCTTCACCCTGAGCGGGTTCCTGATGGCGTACAACTACTCGGCCGGGCTCCGCGCCCGGTTCGGGCGGACCTTGTGGTCCTACTACGTCGCCCGGGTCGCCCGCATCTACCCGGCCTACGCCGTCGCCCTGCTCCTGTACTTCTCGTTCCCCGGGAACATCTTCCAGGACCTGAAAGCGTACCCCGAGGACACCAGGAAAACCCTGGCGTACGCCGCCACACTCACGCAGAGCTGGGGCCACACCCCGGTGTTCCTCGCCGACTCGAACCCGCGGACCGTTGCCGTCGGGTACAACGGGGTGAGCTGGAGCGTGAGCACCGAGGCGTTCTTCTACCTGGTGTTCCCGCTCGTCGCCCTCCCGATCGCCCGGGTGGTGACCGGCCGCGGGCGGGCGCTGGCCGGGTGCGCGGCGGTGTACGTGGTGTACCTGATTGCGGGACAGGTGATCTACCGGACCACCCCGATCGAGGTGGTGTTGTCCCCGGGCGTCGGGATGAGTCGGTACTGGTGGAAGATCTACCTGTGCCCTTACATCCGGTTCGGCGAGTTCCTCATGGGCGCCATAGTCGGCCAGTACGTGCTGGCGACCGCCCGGCCGGTCCCGGCGGGCCGGCGGTGGTGGGCCGGGGCGGCGGCGCTCGCCAGCGCGACGGCGGTGTTGCTCGTCGGGAACGCCCGGATCCTCAGCCCGGACCTGTTCGGGGCCGCCCCCACGCCGCGATGGCTGCACGTCGCCGCCACCAACGTCTTGTACGCCCCGCTGTGCCTGGTCGTCATCTACCAGTTGGCCACACTCCCGTGCGCCGCCACCCGGGTGATGGGGTGCCGGCCGATGGTCCTGCTGGGGGAGATGAGCTACTGCATGTACCTCGTCCACACCCTGGTGATGTGCTACTACGTCCCGCGGATCGGCGGGGAATTTACGAAGGAGCCCGGGTGGCAGATCCTGTACCACCTCACGGCGATGGTCGCCGTCCTCCACCTGACCGCGCTCGGGCTGTACCGGTACGTCGAGGTGCCGGCCCGGACGGCCATCCGCTCCTGGCTCGACCCACGCCCGGCGCCACGCCCGGCGACCATTCCGCTCGCCCCGGCTCCCGCCCGCCGGGCGGCGTAGGGGCGGACCATCGAGCCGCTGTCGCTGTCGTCATGGAACGACACCCCCCTTGGTGGTTGTCGCGTCGCGCTCCTCCGTCCCCACAGGCGGAGCCCCGACCGCCACCGCCTCGCCGAGTGAGACGTGGCGGTTGATCGGTCCCACCCACTCGTCGAGCTTCTCGAACCGGAGGAGGTCGCGGACCTCGCCGGTCGCCCCGACGAGCCGGAATCCGACCCCCCGTCCGGCCAGCTCGTCGTGGAGGCGGCGGAGCATCCGCGCCCCTGCGACGTCCACGTAAGGGGTGTTCGAGAGGTCGTACACCACGCGCCGCAGCCCGGGCTCGCCGCCCGCCCGCCGGAGCACCGTCTGCAGGACGTGGTCCGCGTTGAAGTACACCAGCGACCCCTCGACGCGGAACGCCAGCACCGCGGGGACGGCCTCGTTCTCCGGGTGACGGGTGGCGTCGGAGAACCGGTCCGTGCCCGGGATGCGGCCGAGGAAGGCGACGTGCGGCCGGGCCGTTCGGAGGAGGAGCATCGCCGCCGAGGCCAGGACGGCAATCACCACGCCATCCAGTACTCCCATGAGCAGCACGCCGGCCAGCGCCACCCCGGCCGCGGCGAAGTCGATCCGGCTCGCGTGCCACAGGTAACGCAGCTCCTTGACGTCGATCAGGCCCGTCACCGCGACGAGCACGATGGCGGCCAGGACGGCGTCCGGCAGGTTTCGGAACAGGTCGGTGAAGAACAGGAGCACCAGGCCGACCACGGCGGACGCGACCACCAGCGACAGCGGCGTTCGCGCGCCGCCCTTCTCGTTGACCGCGCTCTGCGACAGCCCGCCCGCCACGGGGAAGCCCTGCCAGAGGCCCGCCAGGAGGCTGGCCGCCCCCAGGCCGAGGAACTCCTGCCGCGGGTCCACCGTGTAGCGGTGCTTCAGGGCAAACGTCCGCGCGGCCGAGACGCTCTCGATGTAGGCCAGCAGGAAGCAGGCGAAGGCCAGGCGCGTCAACTGACGGACCTCCTCGACCCCGAGGCCGCCCAGGCTCGCGGCGGACGGGAGGAAGTCCGGAAGCCCCGGGGTCAGGCGGCCCACCACCTTCACGCCGTACTGCTCGACCGGGACCAGCGCGGCGGCCGCGAGCGCGAGCGCCACGACGAACAGCGCGACGGGCCGGCCGGGCAGGACCTTCGCTCCCGCGACGAGCGCGGCCAGCGCCGCCGCACCGACAATCAGCGTGGCGGCGTTGGTGTCCGGCAGTTGCCGGATCAGGTGGCCGACGCGGGTGAAGAAGTCGTCGCCGCCCCCGGCGAGGCCGACGAGCGTCGGCAACTGGGTGGAGGCGATGACCAGGGCGGCGCCAGCCTTGAACCCGGTCAAGATGCTCTCGGAAATGAAGCTCACTAGCACGCTCAGCCGCAGCAGCCAGGCCAGCGCGAACACGCCGGCCACGATCAGGGCGGTGACCGACGCCAGCGCCGCCTGTCGGGCGGGGTCACCACCGGAGAACGGCGCCAGGGTCACGCCCAGCAACAACGCGATGGCGGAGGTCGGGCCGATGGC
>DASPHQ010000672.1:0-4814 GCA_035629595.1 Urbifossiella sp.
GCCGGGGTGGCGGCGAGGAGGCACAGGCACAGGAGCCGAGTCGTCTGGCGCATGGGCGTCGCCTTCGTTCGGGAGAGCGCCGCGACAGATCGACTGGTGGGCTACCAGTCACGTTAGTCTGTCACGCGTTCGGCTATGCCCACACTATGCCCTGCCTGCCGAGACCGTCAAGATGACTATCCAATTTTTCGACAAAAACTGATCGGCCTGGATGCAGCAGAGGAATCGAGTTTACTGTTCGGCCGGAAGTGTTGGTCGGAGCTGTTGCAAGGCTTGGGCTTAAAGAATGGATGAGGGTAGCCGGGTACGGGGGCCAATGCAACGAACAAAAACCGTCTCGGAGTTGATTACCACAAGTGAGGCAAAGGCATCACGTTGCGTGACACGCCGCCGACATTCGCCCCGGTGTAATTGTTTCCGCGACCCGGTAGTGGGGTCGCCGGAAACATTGATTTCGGCACGAATGACAGCCGGGCGGCGTCGCAACCCGTTGCGGTAGCACGCCCGGAGGTCGGTCGTCACGGCGACAGTGCGACTCCATTTGCTCTGACCGCGTGACATGTTTCCGCGACCCGGTGGGAGGGGCGCCGGAAACAATTATCTTGCCCCGAGTGTTCACCGTCGGCACGCACCCCCCGGCCGCTTGGTGTTTCCCGGCCCGCCGGATTGAATGGGGAGGACCGACCGGCCGCACGACGCAGGACACCGGATGCACGACCTCCCGCTCATCTCGACCATCGCCGCCGCGTTCACCGCCGCGTGGGTGCTCGGCCTGTTCACCCAGTGGCTGCGGCTGTCGCCGATCGTCGGCTACCTGCTGGCCGGCGTGGCGATCGGGCCGCACACCCCCGGCATCCAGGGCGACGTCCACATCGCGCAGCAGCTCGCCGAGGTCGGCGTCATCCTGCTGATGTTCGGCGTCGGGCTGCACTTCCACCTCGAAGACCTGGCCGCGGTGAAGTGGGTCGCCGGGCCGGGGGCGCTGGTGCAGACCGCCGCCGTCGCCGCGGTGTGCGTCGCCGTGTTCGTCCCGTTCGGCGTCGCCCCCGCGACCGGCGTCGTCATCGGCATCGCCCTCGCCGTCGCCAGCACGGTCGTGATGATGCGCGTCCTCATGGACGCCGACGTCCTCAGCTCCCCGGCCGGGCACGTCGCCGTCGGCTGGTCGCTGGTGCAGGACGTGGTGACGGTGGTGGTGCTGGTGATGATCCCTGTGCTGGGCACGCCCCCCGCCGCCGAGGCGGCCGAGCCGGTGAACCCGTTCGCGGCCGTCGGCATCGCGCTGGCGAAGCTGGCGGCCTTGGTCGCGGTCGTGGTCGTGGCCGGGGCGCGGGTGGTGCCGTGGGCGCTCACCAAGGTCGCCCGCCTCCGCTCGCGGGAGCTGTTCACCCTGACGGTGATGGTGTTCTCGGTGGCGCTGGCGGCCGGCGCCTACGAGCTGTTCGGGGCGTCGATGGCGCTCGGGGCGTTCCTCGCCGGCATGATGGTCGCCCTGTCGCCGGTCAGCCACCAGGCCGCGGCCGACGCGCTGCCGCTCCGCGACGCCTTCGCCGTGCTGTTCTTCGTGTCCGTGGGGATGCTGTTCGACCCGTCCTTCCTGTGGCGCGAGCCGCTGCTGATGCTTGTCGTCATGACCGTCATCCTGGTCGTGAAGCCGCTGATCGCGCTGGTGCTCGTCGTCGGCCTGGGGCACTCCGTCCGCACGGCGCTGGTCGTGGCGATCGGGCTGGCGCAGGTCGGCGAGTTCTCGTTCATCCTGTCCGAGTCGGCCCGCAAGTTCCAACTGATGACCGAGCAGGGCCACAACCTCCTGGTCGGCGGCGCCATCCTGTCGATCACGCTGAGCCCGCTGTACTTCCGGGCGATCCCGGCGATCGAGCGCTGGCTGAAGCGACAACCGCGGCTGTGGGCGCTGCTGAACGCCCGCGCCGAGCGCCGCATCCGCGGCGCGAACGCGGACGTCGCGGCGGTCACGAGCACGGCCCGCCGGCTCGCGGTGGTGGTCGGGTACGGCCCGGTGGGGCGCACCGTGGACCGGCTCCTCCGCGACGCCGGCCTCGACACCGTGGTGATCGACCTGAACATGGACACGGTGGACGAGATCCGCCGCGAGGGGCGCACGGCCGTTTACGGCGACGCGGCGCAGGCGGCGATCCTGGAGAGCGCCGGCGTCGGGCGGGCGTCGCACCTGGTGCTGACGCTGCCGCAGGCCGCGACCCGCGCCGCCATCGTCGCCACCGGCCGGAGCCTGAACGCGGGGCTGAAGATCTTCGTGCGGGCCCACTACCTCCGCGAGCGCGGCGAGCTGGAGCACGTCGGCGCGACGGCGGCGATCTTCGAGGAGGCCGAGGCCGCGGTGGCGCTGGCCCGGCTGGTGCTCGCCGACACCGGCGCCGGCCGCGACTCGATCGAGAAAACGGTGCGCGACATCCGCACCCGGCTGATCCTGGAGAACGTGACCGGCCTGCGGACGCAGCCGGTGCGCGGCATCATGGTGCCGTGGACGCGGGTGCGGCGGCTGTCGGACGCGGCGGGGCCGGACGAGGTGCGCAAGCAGGTGCGCGAGAACCGCTTCTCGCGCTGGCCGGTGGTGGCGGCCGCGACCGGCCGGCCGGTCGGCTATTTGCTGGCGAAGGACCTGATCGGCCTGCCGGCTGACGGCACCGCGTGGACGACGCTGGTCCGCCCGCTCGCCGCCGTCCGCCCCGACGACGACGTGGAATCGACGCTCCAGTACTTCCAGCGCGAGGGGGCGACGGTGTGCGTGGTGTGCGACGGCGACACGCCGCTCGGCATCGTGACGATCGAGGACGTGCTGGAGCAGGTGGTGGGCCGGTTCGAGGACGAGTACCCGCGGCACGCCAAGATCGTGCTGCGCGACCTGCTGGTGACGACCGACGCGCTGCTGGACCTGAGCGCGACGACGGCCGAGGAGGCGATCGCGGAGCTGGCGGCGGTGCTGCCGTCGGGCGCGGCGGTGGCGGAGCTGGCGATCGAGCGGGAGCGCGACCTGCCGACGAACCTGGGGCTGGGGGTGGCGGTGCCGCACGCGCGCTGCCCGGGGCTGGCGGCGCCGGTGGTGGTGTTCGGGCGGTCGGCGGCGGGGGTGACGTTCGGCGGCCCCGAGGCGGGGGCGGTTCACCTGCTGTTCCTGCTGGTGACGCCGGCCGAGCAGCCGAACCTGCAGGTGGTGTTGCTCGGCAGCGTGGCCCGGGTGGCCGGCGACGCCGGGTGTCGGGAGCGGTTGCGCGCGGCGCGGACCGTCGCCGATGTCGGCGAGGTACTCGCTGCCGCGAGCGGCTGAGATTGCCGCCGCGAGCGGTGAAGCCCCCAGTCCAAACCCCAGTTCACTCGAGTCCGCATGACCGTCTTCGCCGACGCCGTTCCCTCGCTGCCCGCACTCGACCGCGTCTCCACGTCCGTCGCCGTGCTCGGCGGGCTGGCACTGCTTGGGGCGCTCGCCGGCGTCCTCGTGTGGCTCGGCGTCGTCGGCGCCGTCGTCGGGTGGGTCGGCCGCGCCGTCCGCGGCGGCGTGCGCCTCGGCTTTCGCCTGTGGGAAGCGCTGTTCTCCGCGGCCCCGTGGCCGGTCTTCCTCGGCGCCGTCGTCGTGCTCACCGCCGCCGGCGTCGCGCTCGCCGACGTGGTCCCGGCGGGCGCCGCCGGGTGCGGCGCGGTGGTGCTGTTCATGGGCGTGACCGCGTGCCTCGCCTACATGGCCGTGGACCTCGAGCGCTACGAGGTCGAACGCGGCTACAAGGCCGTCCACGAGCCGCTGAAGGGGCAGGTACTGGCGACCGTCCTCATCCGCCACGGCACCCGCGTCGGCGTGCCGCTGTTGGCGTCGGCCGCGGTCGCGGTGGTCGGCGGGTTCGCGCTGCTGAACCTCGGCCTGTACGGCGCCGGCGGCCGCGCGTGGTTCGCCGTCGGCGGCGACAGTGCCGAGCCGCGGTTCGTGGACTTCCTGGCGTACACGCTGGTGAACATTTACCGCATCGTGGACCTGCTCGACCTGAGCGGGTCGTACAACCTGCCGCGGTTCACGTTCGTCCGCCAGGTGCAATGGCCGGCCGCGACGCTCCTCACGGCTTTCAAGACGTTCTTCACCCTGGTGCTGCTGCAACAAATCTTCGCGTCCGTGCGGCAGGGGCAGGCGCTGTGGGAAGCCGTGTCCGACTTCTGGAGCCCGCACGTGCCGATCCACGAGCGCGCCCGCAACGCGCTGCCGCAGTTCGGCGTCGGCGTGGTCGGGCCGCTGCTGGCGTCGCTGCGGGAGGTGCCGGCGCTGACGAAGGAGCAGCGCGACCAGCTGCCGCGCGTCATCGCCGGCATCGGCCCCGGGGCGGTGCCGACGCTCGTCGTACACCTGCGCGACGCCGACGAGGGCGTGCGCGCCGTCGCCGCCGGGGCGCTCGGCCGGCTCCACGCGCTGGACGCCCTCCCGGGGCTGGCCGGACTCGCCGCCGACCCCAGCGAGTTCGTGCGGCAGGAGGTCGCGGCCGCACTCGGCGCCATCGGCGGGCCGGGGCTGAAGGCCGACGACCGACGAACCCGCGTGGCGGCGAAGGGGCCGGCCCCGCGCCGCCGCTGGGCGTTCCGCCGCGCCGCCGTCGTCGCCGACGCCGATCACGCCGGGCTGGCGCTGGCCGCGCTGCGAACGCTCACGGCCGACGCCGCGGTGTCGGTGCGTGTGGCGGCGGCCGAGGCAGCGGGGTTGATCGGAGCGGCGGCGGCGCCGGTGTCGTCCGAGCTGGTGGCGATGCTGACGGACGCCGACGAGACGGTCCGCTGCCGCGCCGCCGAGGCGCTGGGCCGCA
>DASPHQ010000673.1:0-5531 GCA_035629595.1 Urbifossiella sp.
CTCCAAGGGATTGACCATCGCTGCCTGCCCGGTCACCTACGCCGCGCTGTCCGACGGGCGCCTCAAGGGGTGGTCCGACGCCTACGAAGTGGCGAAGGCCCCCGCCGAGAAGAAGCAACTCCTGATCTCCATGCGGATGCGCGGGGCCACCCGCGACGAGGTCCAGAAGGCCGCCAAGGCCGAGCCGATCGCGCCGGAACAGACCGAGAAGCCGCCCCGGCTCCGCCGGATCCCGATCCCCGTCTCCAAGCTCAACGCGACCGTCACCATCAGCGCGGACGTCGCCACTCTCGACGGTGCCCTGGCGATCCTCGCGGAGGCGACGGAAGCGGTCCGCGTCTCGATCCGCCAGAGCCACAGCATCCCCACGGCCGTGCGGGCGTGGGCCGACAAGGCGAAGAAGGCCAAGACTCTCCCCGACAAGACCGGGGAGGGGCGCGATGGTTGACATCCGCGTCGCGCTGATGGTCGCCGTGGTGATTGCCATCGCCCTGAGCCGGTGGTTCCCTCGCAAGCCCTCCTGCCGAATGTGAGGTACGCCATGGACGTGGAGCAGCTTCAGGTCGCCATGGCCCGCGCCGCGACTCAGCTCATCATGGCGCAGTTCGCCGCACAGTACCGCGTCAGCGACCCCGGGGTGATGGCCGAGGGCGTGTACGCCCGGCTGAAGTTGATGCTGGAGAGGTACGCGACGATCTCGGCGCGGCTGACCCGCGAGGCCTCGAAGGAGCGGCCGTGAAGATCCAGTTCCTGACCCACGACTACGCGTCGGCGCTGGCCAAGGTCTGCGTGGAGATCGTCGCGCCGCCACTGCGGCCCGAGGAGTAAGTGGAAGCCTTCGCCCGGTTCTACGACGCCGCGAAGGCCGCCCTGGAGCGCTACGAGTCCCAGTTCACCCGGCTCCGCCGCCGGGTCCAACCGAGCGTGAACTGATGCGCGACGACGATGTCATCAAGCTGCTCGCGTTCGTCGGGTTGCTCTTCCTGCTGATGCGCTACGCCCGCCGGGGCCGCGACACCTCCCTCGGATCGGCCATGTGGATGACCGAGCGGATGCTGAAGCGGTGGCGCCTGCTGACCGGCCGGGGGCTGGTGATCGGCCGGAGCCTGGGCGACCGGCTACTCTCTCTGCAAGACTTTAACCATTGTTTGATTGTCGGCCCGACCGGCTCCGGCAAGTCCGCCGGCGTGTTCGTCGTGAACCTCCGGTCGTGGTTCGCCGGGTCGGTCGTGGCGTTCGACCCGACCCTCGGCCTCTACCGCGATTCCGCCGACTTCCGCCGGAAGCGTCGGCAGCCGGTCTTCTGTCTGACCGCGGAGAAGGGCGGACACGCTCTCAACCCGTTCCAGATGATCAACCCCGCCACGGTGATGGACGACGCGATGAGCCTCGCCTGTGCCGTCGTACCGGTGGACCCGAACGACAAGGAGAAGCACTTCTCGCAGCGGGGGCGGCAGACCCTCCGCAACGTCATCGCCTACGTCAACGGCTTCCCCGAGGGCGAGCGGAATTTGTCAACCGTTCATCAGATTATGAGCTCGCCTAAGCTCTTGTTCGCGGTCGGCGGGAAGCTGGCGGGGGGACCGCTCGACGCGCTCGGCGGCCAGATCCTCGGGCTGTTCGAGAACGGCCCGGTCTACTCGCGCGAGGGCGCGAGCGTCATCGCAACTATTCTCAGGCAAACATGCGTGTTTGACAGCCCCGACGTGGTGCGGGCGACCTCCTCCGACGCGTTCCCGCTCGATGCGTTGTTCGGCAACATCACCGTCTACATTCACATCCCGCCGCACCTGATCGAAGCGCACGGCGTGCTTCTGAGAATTTGGTTCACCGCACTGGCCGGACACGTCTGCCGGTACGGGTCGGAGCGACGGGGCCGCACCCTGCTCTTGATCGACGAGGCGTCAGGTCTCGGGCCTAGCCTCCCAGCGGCCGAGGAAACGCTGGTCCGCGGCCGAGCGGCGGGCGCGCGCTTGTGCTTGGGATTTCAATCAGACGCTCAAGTAAATGCTGCGTTCCCAGATAAGAAGGGGCTCATCTACGACAACACGTCCGTACAGGCGTATTTTGGTGCCGCCTCTTACGACACCGCCGACCTGATCTCGAAGCGACTCGGGGATTTCACCCAATCCTTGACGTCGCACTCGGGAAGCGACGGCAGCAGCTCCCAACCCGGTCAGGCGGCGACCCACAGTCACAACAGGGGGTGGAGCACCAGTGTCCAGAAGCGCGCATTACTCGACGCGTCCGAAGTCCTGCGCCTCTCGAATGAATTCCTGATCGCGTTCGTCACCGGCCTCCCCGCACCCATCCTCGGACGACGCATCCGCTGGTTCGAGGACCCCGCGTTCGTCCGCCTCCGCCGCTGGCAGCACGGTTGGAGGAGGCGGATGGGGGTCTGGTTTTGGATCGTTGTTGCCACCTTGATCGCCCTTTACGTCGGCTCGATGTGGTTCCTTCGCACCCACCCCGACTGGAATTGACCAAGTCGGACGGTGCGCGGCGGATCACAAACCCCAAACGAGAAGGAGACCGACGTGCCCTCGATGAAGGACTTGCTCAACGACCAGAGGTCGGAGAGCCCCGCCCCGACGGATACCGGGATCGCTCGGTTCCTCAAGGAGATCGGTGCCGAGCTGAAGCACCAGGCCGAGGCGGGGTCGCACGAGATGGCCGCCGCCCTGTTCCGGGGTGACGCCTTCGTGATGTACCCCCACGCCGGGAAGGAAGCCGAGGGCGGCGTCCACGGCCCGGACTCGATGGCCGGGCTGAAGGCGATGGCGGAGGAAGTCGCGGGGCCGGGTCCGGAGCTCGGCCGGGAGAACGACCGCGGCATGGGGCTGTGACTCAACAGCCGGGGCATCGTGCCTCGACTAACCCTCGCCCACCACTGTGAACAGGAGGACAGACATGATCCGCAAGGTGCTGCTGCTGACCTTCAACGTCCTGTGGCCCTTCCGCTACCCCCGGACGAAGGTCTGGGTCGCGATCGCGGCCGGGGCGGTGACCGTGTACGTGCTGTACTACACCCCCGAAAAGCGGGCCGTCCGCGCCCACCTCGGCCAGGCCGACACCCACGCCAAGGCCGCCATCGGCCCGCGCCTCCAGCCCGTGCGCGCCCTGTTCGCCAAGGCCCGGAAGGGGGCACCCGCGTTCGCCGAGGAGGCGCTCTCGTGGCGGGGCAAGGTGGCTGCCGTCCGGGGCTTCTTCGGCAGCAACGCCCAACGGGAGTTCATGGCCGACGCGTTCGCCCGGCACATCTTCTCGCCCGCGGAGATGCGCTCCGCCATCGAGGGCGCGTGCCGGGGGTACGCCGACGACCTCGACGGCGTCGAGGCCCAGATGCTGGTCCGCATCCGCGCGGACCTGGACCTCGCCGGCCGCCCCGCCGAGGGGATCCCCGCGCACCTGCGGAACGACGAGGCGTTTGCCCGGGAGTACCGGGTCATGGCCGGGAAGGTGGCCGCCAAGGTCGGGGTGGACGTGGCCGTCCTGGCCGGTCGGGAGATTGTGGTCCTGGCCGCGAGTGAGGTCGCGACGCGGGCCGCGATCCAGGTCGCCCGGGCGGCGGCGACCGAACTGGGCATCCAGACGGCGGTCCTCTCGGGCGGCGGTGTGTCGATGGTCGTGACCCTCGGGGCCGGGCTCGTGATCGCGGTGATCATCGAATACGTGATCGACGAGGTGTTCCGCCTGGTGGGGTACGACCCGAAGGCGAACGTCGCGGCGGCGGTGGTCGCGTCGCTCGACCGGATGGAAGCCGCCCTGATCCGCGACACCAGCGGGCAGTGGTTCTTCGACCGGACGAAGCCGGGGGCGCTGCGGGCCGAGATGGAGCGGCTGAGCGAGTCCCGGTCCCGGCTGCGGCGCGAAGCCGTGGCCCTCACGCTGAAGGAAGGGGGGATACGATGAAGTGGATCCTGACGGTCGCCACGCTGGCGATGCTCCTGGGGGCCGGCGAGGCCCGCGCCCAGGGGCGGGTGAAGGCCGCGACCGAGGCGGCGGAGTTCCTGATCGGCCGGTTCGGGGCGAAGGCCGGGCGGACCGTGCCCGAGCTGGCCGGGCAGATCGAGCGGGTGGCCGCCCGGTACGGGGACGACGCCGTCCGGGCGATCCGCAACGGCGGGCCGGGGGCGGCCGGGCTGGTCGAGGCGGCCGGGCCGGACGGGGCCAAGGCGCTCCGGGTGCTGGCGGCCCACGGGGAGCACGGCGCGACCCGGGTGCTGTCCCGGCCGGCGGCCATGAAGCAGTTCCTCCAGCACGGGGACGACGCCGCGGTCGCTCTGGTCCGACACCCCGGGATCGCGGAACCGCTGGTCGAGAAGGGCGGCCTCCAGGCGGCGAAGGCGCTGGCGGCGGTGGACCCGCGGAACGGGCGGCGGCTGGCCATGATGCTGGACGGGGAGCTGGCGCAGGTCGGCCGGCACCCGGAACTGCTGGGGGTCGTCGCGGCCCACGGCGACCGGGCGCTGAACTTCGTCTGGCAGCACAAGGGGACGTTCGCCAGCGGGGCGGCGCTGGCGGCGTTCCTCGCCAACCCGGAGCCGTTCCTGAACGGCACCCGGGACATCGCTTCGGTCGCCGGGGAAGCGGTGGTCAAGCCGGTCGTCGGGGGCGTCGTGTCGGTGGTCTCCTACGCTCTGTACGGGCTCGGGGCGGTGCTCGTCGCCCTCACGGTGCTGCTCTTCAAGTACGGACCGCCGAAGCTGGAAACCCTCGCGTCGCTGTTCTCGCAGTTCAAGAAGTGAAGCCTTGGCGGGCGCCTCGGCCAGACTACGGGCGTCCGCCGCCTCCCCATCAGTGAGGGTGCCAACGTGCATGAACGGCTCGCCGACGACGTCGCCGCCGCCTCCGCCGAGCACGCGGCGGCCACCTGGCCGAACACGACCGACAGGGAGGCCATGCTCCGGTTCGCCTACGACCTCGTGGTGTCGTCGCTGATCGCCTACTGCGACCTCGAAGCCATGCGGCGTGAAGAGTTGGTCACAGGATGAAGCCGTGCAACGCCCACGAACCCCCGTCGAGGTCACCCATGGCGATCGTGCTGCTCACCGTCATCCTGACCACGGCTTGCAACGGCCTCGTCCTGTGGCTGGCGCTCCGCCGGGTGTTCTCGCACCTGCACGGGAACCCCAAGGCCCAGGCGGCCATCACCGAGCACGTCCTGACCCCGCTGTTCGGGGAGAAGCTGCAGGAGTCGTCATGATGCTCACCGTGCAACAAGCGGCCGAGCGGGCGGCCGTGTCCGAGTCGCTGGTTTACGCGTGGGTGGCCGACGGCACCCTGCCCCACACCCGGCTCGGCAGAAAGGGGAAGCGGGGTACCATCCGCATCGACCCCGCCGACCTCGACGGGGTGCTCGCGGCGTTCAAGGTGGGGGCGAGGCCGGCACCGCCCCCGCCCGTCAAGCCGGTCAAACTGCGTCACCTCCGGCAGCCTTCTTGAGCGCGTCCTTCAGGTGGGCGTTGGCCCGGTTCATGTGCGAGTAGGTCTCGGCGACCATCCGGCCCGAGCTGTGACCCATGAGTTCG